>JAVEYV010000025.1:0-13660 GCA_034003305.1 Spirochaetia bacterium
CAAAGGCTGTAGCCTTGGAAAGGCCTCCCAGTTGGCCTCTGGATGCGAGGCTCCGGATGAACACGCCGGGATCGACGGCGTGGCTCTGCATGCGCAGCCGGTCGCCTAGAATGGCTCCTCCGGAAAAGGGGCTGGAGGGGTCAACCGCGATGACCGCGACCTTTTTATCCTGACTTCGGAAATACCCGATAAGCTTGTCGGTGAGGGTGCTCTTGCCCGAGCCGGGGGGGCCGGTTATGCCCAGTATCTGGGCGCGGCCGATGGTGGAAGCAAAGGCCGACATGGCGTTGTACGCCCTTCTGTCGCCGTCCTCAAGCAGGCTTATTAACCGCGCTACCGCCCGGACTTCTCCGTCCAGGCAGCGTCGCGCGAGATCCTCATGCATTGGCAAACTAGCTCCGTTTGAGGTGTGTCTTTATAAAGTCCACCGTTGTCTGTGTCGGGGTGCCGGGGCCGAATACTTCGGCAATGCCCTTCGATTTCAGGAAGGGTATATCCTCTTCGGGGATCACGCCTCCGCCGAAGACGAGAATGTCATCGGCTCCTTTTTCCTTGAGCAATTCCACAACCCTGGGAAAGAGATGGTTGTGGGCTCCGGATAGAATCGAGAGGGCGACAACGTCCGCGTCCTCCTGAAGAGCCGCCTGCACAATCTGCTCCGGCGTCTGTCTCAAGCCCGTGTAGATCACTTCCATCCCGGCGTCCCTCAGGGCACGGGCAATGACCTTGGCGCCCCTGTCGTGGCCGTCGAGCCCCGGTTTTGCCACAATGACGCGTATTTTTCGTTCCATATTTCTGGCTCCCTCGTTAGAACATGACGCTGGGGCGATACTCGCCGAACACGTTTCTCAGCACATCGCAGATCTCGCCCAGGCTGGCGTAGGCCTTTACCGCGGCAAGGATGGGCGGCATGAGGTTGTCGCTGCCTTCGGCAGCCTTTTCCAAGGCTTCCAGGGCGCTTTGAACTGCCCCGTTGTCACGCTTGGACTTGAGGGCGGTGAGTTTGGCCACCTGCTGTTCCCCCACCGCGGGATTGACCCGCAGAAGGCCCTTGGGACTGGCTTCCTTCACCTGGAACTTATTCAATCCCACCACAATGCGCTGGTTCTTTTCAACATCCATCTGCCAGGCATAGGCCGAGTCCTGGATTTCCTGCTGAATGTACCCCTGTTCGATAGCCTTGACCGCCCCGCCCAGGTCGTCGATGCGCCGTATGTAGGTGAGCACCCCCGCTTCGATTGAATCGGTCAGGCTCTCCACATAGTAGGAGCCGGCCAGAGGATCGGGAGTTTCGGCTACCCCTGATTCGTATGCCAGTATTTGCTGGGTCCTGAGCGCGATGCGCACCGAATCCTCGGAGGGCAGCGCCAGGGCTTCGTCCCTTGAGTTGGTATGCAGCGACTGGGTTCCTCCCAGAACCGCGGAAAGGGCCTGTATGGCCACGCGCACGACATTGTTCTCCGGCTGCTGGGCAGTGAGGGTGGAGCCTCCTGTCTGGGTGTGGAAGCGCAGCATGAGGCTTTTGGGATTCTTGGCCCCGAAGCGCTCTTTCATGATATGGGCCCAAACGCGACGGGCAGCACGGAACTTGGCGACTTCCTCGAAGAGGTCGTTGTGGGCGTTGAAGAAGAAGGAGAGCCTGGGGGCAAAGTCGTCCACATCCAAACCGACCTTGAGCGCGGCTTCGACATAGGCGATTCCATCAGCCAGGGTGAAGGCTACTTCCTGTATGGCCGTGGCCCCAGCTTCGCGGATATGGTAGCCGGAAATGGAAATCGTATTCCAATTAGGCACCTGGGCCGAGCAGAAGGCGAAGATGTCGGTGATCAGGCGCATGGAGGGCGCAGGCGGGTAGATGTAGGTTCCCCGGGCAATATACTCCTTGAGTATATCGTTCTGGATCGTGCCTTCCAGCTTGTCCGCGGTAACGCCCTGTTTTTCGGCGACGGCTATGTACATGGCCAGAAGCACCGATGCGGGGGCGTTGATGGTCATGCTTGTGGAAACCTTGTCCAGGGGAATGCCCGAGAAGAGGGTCTCCATGTCTTCCAGGGAATCGATGGCCACACCCACCTTGCCAACCTCTCCGGCGGCCAGTGCGTGGTCGGAATCGTAACCTATCTGGGTGGGAAGATCGAAGGCCACCGAAAGACCTGTTTGCCCCTGAGCCAGAAGGTACTTATAGCGGGCATTGGATTCCTCGGCGCTGGCGAAGCCGGCGTATTGGCGCATTGTCCAGAGCCTGCCCCGGTACATGGTCGCCTGGACGCCCCGGGTATAGGGAAACTCGCCGGGCAACCCCACCGATTCGATATAATCTTTATCCTGGGTATCGAGCGGGCTGTAGAGTCGGTTGATCGGAGCGTTGGAGCCGGTTACAAAGGACGTCTTCCGCTCGGGGAATCTTGCCGCCGCCTTGTCGGCCTTGGCATTCCAGGCTTCGACAGCGGTTTTTATTTTTTCGGAATCGCTCATGGGAGAATCTCCTTACTTTAAAACGGCGCCGGGAGCCCCAGACTGCGCGGAAAGGCTCAAGCCCAGGTCCAGCGCTTTAAGGTTGAGCTCTTCGGTGCCCTTGGGCACCCTGGCGGTCACGGCTTTTCTCAGTGTGTCCCGGTTCGCGAGCCTCGATACTCCCGCCAACACGCCTAAGGCGACGATATTGGCGACCACCTTCTTGCCCAGGGTATCGGTTGCCGCGGCCAGAATGGGCAAAGCAAGGGTTCGCGCCTTGATTTCTGGATCAAGGTTTACCGAACTATCCACGATGATAAGCCCGCCTTTCATGAGGGGGCCGTAG
Organism: Spirochaetia bacterium; assembly: GCA_034003305.1. Lineage (GTDB taxonomy): Bacteria > Spirochaetota > Spirochaetia > Treponematales > Rectinemataceae > UBA2256. The sequence continues at coordinate 2,801 of JAVEYV010000025.1, forward strand.
GTTTTATAGGAGTCGGCGGTCAATGCCAGAAGGTAGTCGGGATCTGTCGCCTTGGGGTAATCGATCTCGTCCTCGGATATGACAACCTCGGCCTTGGAGGAGCCACCCCGGGCTTCGGGGCCGTAGCTCTGGGTCTGTACGGCGTTTTTGCCTTCCAGAATCGCCGCTTCAGCCAACACAATGCCGGCGAGCAGGAGGCCCTGGCCGCCGGAGCCGCTTAATCTGAATTCAGTTCGCATCCGCGGTTTCCTCCCTTATAATCGTTGTAGGTTCTCTGAACCTTCGCGGTACTCTCGCCGTAACTCGAACAGTACTCGGGGCGCTCGGTCTTGTGGAGCTCGCCTATGAGAAGCTTGCCGGCCAGTTTTTCCGGAGGTAGGGAAGCGGCTGCCTTGGCGTTGACCGTCCTGTCCTTAATCCAATTGAGCATTTCCACAGGTCCGCCAATTTTGTTTTTCCTTCCGAAATAGGTGGGACACTGGGTAAGCGCTTCGACGACGGAAAAGCCTTTGTTCATGAGGGCTTTTTCTATGAGGTCGGCCAGGAGGGTGACATGGAAGCTGGTAGCCCTGGCCACATAGCTTGCCCCGGCGGCCTTGGCCAGCTCGCAGACGTCGAATTCATGTTCCACGTTGCCGTAGGGGGCAGTGGTGCCCAGCATGCCGTGGGGTGTGGTGGGCGAATACTGGCCCGAGGTCATTCCATAGATCGAATTGTTCATGATTATCGTCGTGATGTCGATATTGCGGCGCGCGGCATGGATAAAGTGGTTGCCGCCGATGGCGGTGCAGTCTCCGTCGCCTGTCATTACGATGACCTTGAGGCTGGGCTTCGCATGCTTGACCCCGGTGGCGAAGGCCAGGGCGCGGCCGTGGGTTGTGTGAAGTGTGTCGAAATCCAGATAGCCCACCGCCCGGCTTGAGCAGCCTATGCCGGAAACCATGACGATCTTGTTCTTGTCCAAGCCCAGCTTGTCTATTGCGCGGATCAAGGCGCCGGTAACCGTGCCGTGTCCGCAGCCCGGACACCAGATATGGGGTAGCCGTTCCTTGCGGAAGTAGTCGAGGAATTCTGCCATCAGAAGGCCTCCTTGAGAGCCTTGTAGATTTCATCGGGATGAAAGAGTTCGCCGGTGACCTTGCCAAGCTTGATCACCTCGGCCTTGCCGTGAACGGCTCGCTCCACCTCCAGGGCCAGCTGGCCTTGATTCATTTCGGGCACGATGATCTTTTTAGCGCTGGCGCTGAGCCTGCGCAGGGTTTCGTCGGGGAAGGGCCAAATGGTCTTGAGCCTGAGCATGCCCGCCTTGCGGCCTTCTTTTCTCGCCCGGCGCACAGCGGATAGGGCCGCCATGGCCGAGGAACCGAAGGATATCACCGCGACATCGCAGTCTTCCATGTTTTCGGCGTAGTAGTCTTCCAGGGCGGCGGCGTTTTTCTCGATCTTGCGCTCAAGCCGGTGCAGGAGCCTGTCGGCAACGGCGGCTTTACCCGAGGGAGCGCCGGATTCGTCGTGGAAGAGACCGGTGCAGTGCCAGCGATAGCCCTGGCCGAAGGGAGCCATGAGGGGAACGCCGCCGTCGGGATCGGCCTCGTAGGGCTTGTAACCCGCCGGGCTGCTGGGCATGGCCCGTACCGGTATCTTGTAGGAGCGGGGATCGGGGAGGACTACCTTTTCCCTCATGTGGCTGATAACCTCATCGGCCAGGACGATAACCGGAACCCTGTAGGTTTCGGCATACACGAAGGCCTTAAAGGTAAGCTCAAAGCATTCCTTGACGTTGCCCGGAGCCAGGGCGATTATCTGGTGGTCTCCATGGGTGCCCCAGCGGGCTTGCATAATGTCGCCCTGAGCAGGGCTTGTGGGCATGCCGGTGGAGGGTCCCATTCGCTGCACATTGACAATGACTACGGGAATCTCGCAGAGGCTGGCATATCCAATGGATTCCTGCATCAGCGAGAAGCCCGGGCCAGAGGTGGCCGTCATGGCCTTCTTGCCCGTAAGGGAGGCGCCAATGCAGGCGGCTATGGATCCAATCTCATCTTCCATCTGGATAAACTTGCCGCCAAACTTGGGCAGTTCTTCAGAGCACATCTCGGCGATCTCGGTGGAAGGGGTGATGGGGTAGCCTGCAAAAAACTGCAGGCCCGCCGCGATGGCACCCATTGTACAGGCCTCATTGCCTTGCATTAGTTTTGCGTTTTCAGCCATGGTGTGCCTCCGGAGGAAGACTTAAGTCGATATGCTTCACGTCTCCTCCCTGGGATTTTTCGTCCTCCAGGGGTTTCACCGCTATGGCGAAATCGGGACAGCGAAACTCGCACATGCGACAGCCGATGCAGATTTCAGGCCTTTCGGGAAAGACCTTGCCGTTCTTCAATACAAGAAGCTGTTTCGGGCAAAACGCCACGCATATGCCGCAGCCTTTGCAGTACTTCTCCCTGATGACGTGGAAATAGCCCTTTTTTTGTTCAGCCATATCCTGCTCTATTTTTTAGTCTGCCGCGTCCGTGCCCACTGGCACAGACTGTCCCCTCATCGCTTCCAAATGCCGTACGAACGAAGCGACACGGACCGAGGATCCTTAAGATGCGGCATATCCTTTGATTTTAGCCCAATACTGCTGTTCTGTCAAAACAAAAGGCTGTGTTTCAAGCCTACTTTCCGAAGCTTGACCCGATCGGTATACTAATTGCATTGCCAGCAAGAATAATACGCGGAGGGAATCATCTATGAAGCGTAGCCTAAAAATAAGGGATCTCACCCTGCGGGACGGCCAGCAGTCCCAGTTCGCCACAAGGATGAGTCAGGCACAGGTTGACAGAGTCCTTCCTTTCTACAAGGAAGCTCATTTTTACGCTATGGAAGTCTGGGGCGGCGCTGTTCCCGACTCGGTAATGCGCTACCTCAACGAAAGCCCCTGGGAAAGACTGGAATCCATCAAACGGGGCATCGGCGATTCATCAAAGCTCACTGCCCTTTCCCGGGGAAGAAATCTTTTTGGCTATACCCCCTACCCGGATTCTGTGATCGAAGGCTTCTGCACGAACGCAGTAACCTCGGGCATCGATATCATGCGTATTTTCGACGCGTTGAACGATATCGAAAACATGAAGTCCTCAATCCGCTTTGTAAAGGAAGCCTGCGGACTGGCCGATTGCGCGGTCTGCTACACCGTGGATCCAAAATTTTCAGCCTCAGAGCGGGTTAAGGCTTTTTTATCAGGCAAAAAACTCCCCTCGGATATTTTCAACATCAGGTACTTTGTGGAAAAGGCAAAGGCCTTGGAAGCCCTGGGCGCCGACATGATCACCATAAAGGACATGGCCGGGCTCATCGATCCCCATCGCTCCGCCAGTCTGATCAAGGCCCTTAAGAACGAGATCGGCGTCCCCATAGATCTGCACACCCACTGCACCCCCGGCTACGGAGTTGCCAGTATTCTCGCCGCGATGGTCAACGGTGCCGACATTGTCGATACTGCCATACTCTCCTTCTCCGGCGGGCCGGCGGCTCCCGGCTACGAGATCATCCGAATCTTCGCCGACAAACTGGGCCTTGATACCGGCGTCGACAATGCCGCCGTGGCCAAGATCGACCATGCCTTGCGGGAAATCCGGGGAGAACTGGCAGCCTACGACCAATACAAGCGTATGCCGCCGGTTGTGAATCTAGCCAAGGACAGCCTGAGCCCCGAGCTTACCCGGCTCTTCGACGATGCCCTGGAATACACGGTGGGCGGCAAGCTGGACAAGGCCCTGGAACTCTGCAGGAAAATCGAGGCCGCCTACAACTACCCCGAACCCGACGCAATCGTGCAGAAAGCCCAAATTCCCGGCGGCATGTACACCAACATGATGACTCAGCTCAAGGAAGCCAAGCTGGAGCAGCACCTGGAAGAAGTGCTCAAGGCTGTTCCCCTTGTACGGCTGGATGCGGGAGTCCCGCCCCTGGTAACCCCCACCAGCCAAATCGTTGGCGTCCAGGCGGTAAATTATGTCGTGTCAAAAATAAAGGGAGAGGATGGCTACGCCAACGTATCCAAGAATTTCGCGGAGCTTGTAAAAGGTTCCTACGGCAAGACTCCCTGGCCAGTGGATTCGGATTTCCGTCAAAAGATCTGTGGTTCGAAAGAGGAGATCCCCTACGACACTTCCAACTATAAAAAACAGCCTAATCCGAGCCTGCCCGAGGCCGGCGGCAGTCCTTTAGCCCTGGATGAAAAGGAAGCCCTGCTTCTGGAGCTCTTTCCCTCGGTGGCCGAAAAGTTCCTGCGCGGACAGCGAATAGCCGAATGGAAGAGCAAAGACCCCGGAGAAAGCCCGGCAGAGCCGGCAACAGCCGATCTCCAATCCGCCGAGGCAAAACCGAAAACCTTCAGCCCCACGCTGATACAGAACTGCGAAATCCCCGCCTTTTCCAGCTTTGCAGCCGACCTGCCTGCGGATTATCAGGTAAATGACGGCCATGACGAAGAATACTGGGTTTACGCTGTGGAGAACGCACAATAATTAGGGTATTCGATCCATCCACAAGTGCACTATGCGCCGCGGCTGTCGTAGCTTCGGACGATGGCCGCGATGCGCTGGGCTGCAAGCTTTCCCTCTTTGAACTCTAATAGCATCCAATCGTGGACCATGTTTTCATACTCATAGAATGACAGATCGGCTTTTACAGCAAGGCATAGTCCTCGCAACCGCCGGGCGTCGGCGATTAGAATATCCTTCGTTCCAATAAACAGATGCATGGGCGGAAGCCCGTCAAGTTTTCCAAAGATGGGGCTTATCCAGGGCTTTCTTGGATTGGCGCCGGCCGCCCATGCCCTACCTGCGGCAATAAGCGCCTGAACGTTGAGGAAGGGGTCTTCGGGATCGATCACCTCAATATGGGGATTGCCCATTGTGACATCGAGCCAGGGTGAGAGGAGCACTATCGCGGCGCCCGGTTTAAGGCCTTCGTCCCGGGCGGCCATGGCAAGGCCGAGGCTCAGGCCTCCTCCCGCCGAATCGCCCATGAGCACCAGGTCTTCAGGGACGACCTGCCGGCTTAAGTTCTTGTAGTACGGCAGAAGCTGCCGATAGGCATCCGCATAGTTATGCTCTGGCGCCAGGGGATAGTCCGGGGCCAGAACTCTGCAGCCTGAGGATTCGACCAGACTTGCCAAAAAGCGCCAATGAGGCCTGGTGGCGTTATATAAATACGATCCTCCATGAAAGAAAAGGACTGTCAGAGTGGGAAACCTGTCCTTCGGCTCGATACAGTAGATCTTCATTGATTCGAAGGACTCGCTTCGAATCTCGACCCTCAGCTTGAGATACTCCGGCGGCGACGGGCTTATAAGGGCTTTCGAGTAGTCCCGTTTTTTATACTCCAGAACGGGGGGCATCGTGCTCTCCTTTATTTTTGATGCCCAGAGAATTTTCTCGAAGATGACGCTCTGAACTGAGGGAGCTTCGGTGTAGCGGAACAGCTTCATATGTACAGAGTACAGGTTTTGCGCTTTCCCATCCAGGAGGGGAGTCAGTCCTGGGGCGGTCTTCTCCAGCGGACTCCCAGGTGATCGAGCCTTGACAGGAATCAGGGCAAAAGTGGAATCAGGGCAATAGTTCGCATAACAGGGCTTGGACAGCCAAAGAAGCATAAGCACTAGGCATAAAAAAACCGCCCCGATAAAGGGCGGTTATCCATTTTGCGGCGAAGAAGACTTGAACTTCCATGCCTCTCGGCACTAGCACCTCAAGCTAGCGTGTCTACCAATTCCACCATCGCCGCATTGGATAGGCGGATTTATAACCCCAAGGGCCAGGCCTTGTCAAGACATTAGCCTATTTGAGCAGGGTTTTAGCCCGGATCAGAGCCTGGTCAAGGGTGGGGCAAATATTTTCATCTCCAATATCCTGGGCCAGCCCGTATTTGATAATGGCCTGGGCAGGTTGTTCCCTAACGCCGCTCAGGATGAGGGCGGTTCCGTGATGCCTGCAGCGCTTGGCAAAGGTTCTCAGGGCATTGAGGCCTGTAGCGTCAATGGCGGGGGCGTGACGCATTCTGAGGATGAAGACCTTGGGGGCTTTTTCCATTCCTCCCAGGACATCCTGCAGCATGTCGGCCACCCCGAAGAAGAAGGGCCCGTTTATTTCGTAGACCTCGCAGTGTTCGGGCACTGCATGGGATGCGGTGGTATCGGAATCCAGCATGTCCACCGGTGAAGGAGCGCCTGTATTGCCGCCGGGGTACTCTTCGGCAAGTTTTTTACCGTTTCCCTCGGGTACGAGGGCGCTGGTATCCCTCGCTCGCTTGACGAAGAGGAGAATTGCCAGAAGAACACCCACCTGAACCGCTGCGGTAAGGTCTACAACCACGGTAAGGGTGAAGGTGGCTACCATGACCGCCAAATCACTCTTGGGAGCCTTTCGCATGGAAAGAAAGCGCGGCAATTCGCTCATGTCTACCGCCACCACAATCAGGACACCCGCCAGGGTGGCCAAAGGGATAGCCTGTACCAGGGGCCCCAGAAAGAGTGTGAAAAGCAGCAGCAGGAGGGAATGGATGAGCGCCGAAACGGGGCTGGCAGCGCCTGCTTTGATGTTCGTGGCCGTTCGGGCTATGGCTCCCGTTGCCGGAATGCCGCCGAAGAGGGCGCTGGCCAGATTGCCCAAGCCCTGGCCATTGAGCTCAGCCGAGGATGAATGCCTGGTTCCGGTCATGCCGTCGGCTACCACGGCTGATAAAAGAGATTCGATGGCTGCGAGGAGGGCTATGGTAAGCCCAGAGGAAAAGACCTGGCGAAGCTGAACAAGGTTGAAGGCAGGCAGCTGGACTGCGGGAAAGCCCTTGGGCAGGGCTCCGAACTTGGAGCCCACCGTCTCAAGGGGAAGTCTTAGAAAAAAGGATACAAGTGTGATGATGGCGACAGCGCTGACCGCCGCAGGGAGCTTGGGCAGGAATCTGCGCACCAGGACGATGATACCAATCGTGGAAAGCCCGGCTCCCAGGGCGTAGAGATTGGTAGTCGATGCAAATTCGAAATACTGGGCGATCTTTTCGAAGAATTCTGGAGCCGGCTTTGGAATGCTCATGCCGAAAAGGTCTTTCAGCTGGCCCACGAAGATTGTGACGCCTATGCCCGTGGTAAAACCTATGGTAACAGGATAGGGAATGAATTTGATGATGCTTCCCAGCCCCGAAACGGCCATAAAGATCAGAAGAAGTCCGGCGATGAGGGTGGCCAGCTGGAGCCCCGCCATACCGTGGACAGCGATGATATCGGCGATGATCACCACAAAGGCTCCGGTAGGTCCCGAAACCTGATGAAAACTGCCGCCGAACAAGGCAATGACAAAGCCGGCGATAATCGCCGTGTACAGGCCCTGGGCGGGACTGGCGCCGGCTCCAATGGCAAAGGCCATGGCCAGAGGAAGGGCAACGACGCCTACGGTGATACCGGCGGCAAGATCCTTGCGGAAGTCTTTTTTCCCGTAGCCCTGGGAGAGCGTCTTAAAAAGGGCTGGTGTAAGCTGGACTATCAGAGACCTAAGCGCGGAGATCGGGGTCTTTGCGCTTTTTTGTTCCTTTTGCATGGCGGGGAGTATACGGCGGACCTGGTTTCTAGTTCAATCTGTGCGAAGGTTGAAACGTTCGATCGAAATACAGGTCTTTGCGAAGGGGTCCATATGGAAGATAGCGCCGGACATGAAGGCTTCGCCCTCTGCGGTTTCCATCTTGTAGGGGATCTGGGTCAATGAGCGTTTTATGCAGATATCGGTTTTCACGCCGATGATGGAGTCAGTCGGCCCCGTCATGCCCAGGTCGGTGAGGTACCCTGTACCTTTGGGAAGAATTCTTTCATCCGCTGTTGGAACATGAGTATGGGTACCGGCCACGACACTAGCCCTGCCGTCCAGGTGCCAGGCCAAGGCTTCCTTTTCTTCTGAGGATTCTGCGTGGAAATCGATGACAACGAAGGCTGAAGGGTACTGACGCTTGGCCTTGGCAACTAGTTCGTCGGCAGCCCTAAAGGGGCAGTCGATGGAATACAGCCCCTCCCTGCCCTGCAGATTGATCACCACCCACTCAAAGTTTCGGCCATTGCAATGGAGCATGCCTTTTCCGGGAAGACCGGGGGGATAGTTTGCGGGCCTTAAAAGGGCTTGTTCCGAATCGAGAAGTTCCGCGGCTTCCTTACGCTCCCAGACATGGTTGCCCGTTGTGATCGCAGAAACGCCGGATGAAAGAATGATATCTAGCTCTTCCCTGCCGATCCCGAAACCCCGCTGGGCATTCTCGCCGTTGGCCACAACCAGGTCGGCGGAATGCTTTTTCGCGAAGGAGGGCAGGAGGGCGAAGAGGGCGCGCAGGCCCGGCGGGCCAACGATATCGCCCACCATGATCAGGGTAGCCTTGTGTTCGTTCAATACCGTGGCCGCTCCAACCCTTAGCGAGCGTACTCGACGATTCTAGTCTCCCGAATGATGGTGACCTTGATGCGGCCCGGGTAGCGAAGATCTGTTTCGATCTTCTTGGCGATACTCTTGCACAGCTCCCTGGCCTGGTCGTCGGAAACGTTCTCGTAGTTGACCAGAATCCTGAGTTCCCGGCCTGCCTGGATAGCGAAAGCCTTATCGACGCCGGAGAAGCTCTCGGCGATGGTTTCGAGATTCTCCAGACGCTTGATGTAGTTGTCCAAAGTCTCGCGGCGAGCGCCTGGCCTGGCCGCCGAGATCGCGTCGGCGATCTGCACGACCACGGATTCCGCACAGGAGGGCTCCACATCGTTGTGGTGGGCCCCGATGGCGTTGACCACCCGGGGATCCTCCCCCATCTTGCGCACAAAATCCATGCCGCTCTCGGCGTGGTTCTGGTCGCCGTCGGTTTCCATGCCCTTGCCGATATCGTGCAGCAGGGCGCCGCGCTTGGCGATCTCCCGGTTGAGTCCGATCTCGGCGGCCAGGAGGCCGGCGATAACGGCTACTTCCTTGGAGTGGAGCAGCACGTTCTGACCGTAGCTCGTGCGGAAAAACAGCCGTCCAAGGGCGCGGACAAGCTCCGGCGCCATATTGTGAAGTCCTAGGTCGAAGACGACTTTTTCGCCTTCGTCGTAGATCTTCTGGGCAATTTCCTTCGTGACCTTCTGGACCATTTCCTCGATGCGGGCAGGGTGAATCCTGCCGTCGGTGATCAGGCGCTCCAGGGAAACCCTGGCGATCTCCCTGCGGACAGGATCGAAGCAGGAAATTACCACCGCTTCCGGCGTATCGTCGATGATCACATCGACACCGGTGAGGGTTTCCAGGGTGCGGATATTCCGCCCTTCCCTTCCGATAATGCGTCCCTTCATCTCATCCGAAGGCAGACTGACCGAACTTACCGTCGTTTCAGCGGTCACGTCGGTCGCTATGCGCTGCATCGTGGTGACAAGGATATCCCGGGTCCGCTTTTCAGCGGCAAGCTGGGCTTCCTGGTCGATTTTATTGATCAAAACCTGGGCGTCGTGCTTGGCTTCGTTTTCAAGGGTCTGGATAATCAGCCGCTTCGCCTCGTCGGCGCTTAGGCCGGAAATTCGTTCCAGCTCCTGGCGGTATTGCTCTTCCTGGCCCAGCAGGTCGGTTTCCCTGTCCTGCAGACTTTTTTCTTTTGCCTTTAAGGCGCCTTCCAACCGTTCTAATGCCTCGATCTTATTGTCGAGGTTCTCTTCCTTCTGAATGACCCGGCGTTCGAGCTTTTGAGCTTCGATTCGCCGTTCGCGTATTTCCCGTTCTTGCTGGTTGCGTTCCCGAATGAGCTGATCTTTCGCCTCTACAAGGATCGCCTTCTTCTCGGCCTCGGCCTCTTTTTTAGCGTCCTGTCGTATACGTTCTGCTTCATTTTCTGCAGCAGTGAGTTGAAATCTGGCATAAAGCCAGCGGATCGTCCATCCAAGAATCAAACCGGCAAAGGGAAGGGCAATCATCCAAACTCTGGGTGCCATATGTCCCTCCGATGTATATTCGCCGTCGCTTCGATTATACGGATGGGGAATTCTTTGTCAAGGCGAATTAAATTACGATAAAATAACGCGAAAGCAGTTGACGGCCCTCCGGGAATACTCCTATACTGGCAAATGAGGCCGTGTATGCGGCTTCTTGTACTTTCGGAGGGTTCAGGAATACTGCCCCCGTTTTTAAGGTAGAAACCGGCTTTTCATGCATCGTCATTCCTTTGTTTACGGTTTTGGGGGTTCGGCGGTCGAAATCTCCAGAGCCCCCGCCCCACTCGCTTCTTCCTTCGGAAAGACCCCAGCATCACCTACTAAGCCTCGTCCTCCTGCCCTAAAGACGGCCAAGCTGTACACTTAGGCTTCTCTGAGAGCGACGTACGTCCGCCCTAGGCGGACGGATCCGGTGCCGTCGTCCTGCGATGACGGCCTAATAGAGGTTTTTCCGAATGTCCAAGAAGGTTTATGTCGGCAACATGAATTATGGCACCGCCGAGAATCAGCTCCGTGACCTCTTCGCCCAGTACGGCGAGGTCTCGTCTGTCAACATCATTATCGATCGCTACACCGGCAAGGCGAAGGGATTCGGCTTTGTCGAGATGGCGAATGACGATGAGGCCCAGAAGGCGATCGATGCCCTCAACGGCTTCGAATTCATGGGAAGGCAGCTCCGCGTCAACGAGGCAGAAGACAAGCCCCGCCGCGACAGTGGATCATTCCATCCCCGCCGCTACTAATCGTTAGCAATAGCGTAGTGAGACAAAGGCCTTCTGGGCACCCAGGGCGAAAGCCCGGAGCCCTCTAGACCTGAAGAGCCCCCCGCAGACCGCCCGGGGGGCTCTTTTTATTCAACAAGCCATTCATTATTAGAGCTTTCGCCCGCCTGTTTT
>JAVEYV010000026.1:0-13597 GCA_034003305.1 Spirochaetia bacterium
ACCCGGAAGGTGGTTATCACCACCGAGCCGGCCTACCTGGTCAAGTGGACCACGACTCCCCAGGTAGTCACCTACCAGCGCAGATTCATGAACGCCGCCAGTACTGCGAAATAAGTTCCTCGAACCTTGTTGGTAAAGAGGCCGCCGGGGAGTTACTCCCCGGCGGCCTCTTTCGTTATTGCGGCTGCTGGCCGATCTTTAGTTTTGCTCTAGCGGGGCGGACCGTAGATCACGTAGTAGACGGTCCTGCCGTCGAAGCTGTTGATGATCTCATGCTCCTCGGTGGGCATGATGAGGATGGCCATGCCGGGTGTGAGGGCATGGGATTCCTTGTCGTTCCGCACTTCCAGGGAACCCTCGGCTACCATGAGCACGTGTTCCGAGTGGGGATGGGAGTGGAGCTGGCCGTGGCCGCCTTTTTCCATAAGGGCGTGGTGGAAGGTCAGGAGCTTGGTTCCGTCCTTCTCGGCGAAGATATCCTTGTGGTTGAGGCCTTCCCTGTCCTTTACCTTGACCGCGGGGATGTCTGCGATGCTTACTGTCTTCATAAAATCTCCTTGCGTATGCGCTGGCCTTGGACCTCTCGGACGCGAAAAACCAGCTTTTATGTTGTCAGCCCGGCCCTATTGTACCAGGCCGCCGGCCGCAGCGATTCCTCGCTCCCGGCCTCGCTTCCAAAGGCTGAAGGCAAATACCGCCGCCAATAATCCCAGCCCGCTCAGGTCGGTGAGAAGTTCGGGGCTCGCTAAGAGCACTGTCGCCACCAAAGTAATAATCCTGGCGCTCCAGTGCAGTCTTCTGAGCAGCCAGCCCTGAATCGTGGCCGCCAGGGCTACCGTGGCAAATCCGTAGCTGATTACGATTTCAACAATCTCGAAGAAGCCGTAGCCTACGATAAGGATCTGGGGCACATAGACGAAGGCGAAGGGCATGAGGTACATGAATATGCCCAGGAAAAAGGAGTTTACCCCCGTCTTCATAGGATTGCCGCCGGAGATGCTGGAGGCTGCGAAGGCTGCCACGCAGACAGGCGGGGTGAGGTTGGAGGACATGGAGAGCCAGAAGCAGAGGAGGTGGGCGTTCACTGGAGCCACCCCTGCCATTATGAGAGAAGGCGCTGCCAGAATCGATAAAATGATGTAGGAGGCGGTGATGGTAGTGCCCATGCCTATGATCGTAGCGATGAGCATGACCATGAGGATCATCAGGAAGAGATGGTTGCCCGCCACCGAGACCAGGACCGAGGAGAATTTGAGTCCCAGGCCAGTCATGGTCATGCCGGCCATCACCAGGCCGAGGGTTCCTGCGGTGGAGCCGACTACCAGCGAGCTGGTGCCGGCGGTTTCCAGGGATTTGATGAATTTTCTGGGGGTCAGCTTATCCTGGGGGGCTCCGAAGAGGATATTGCACACGACAACGAAGATCGAGCCGCCGAAGGCAATGACTGCCGGAGAGTATCCCATGGCGATCAGGACACCGACGACCACAATGGTAAGGGCGAAGTACCAGCCCCGCTTGAGTACTGCCCTGGTGCTCGGCACTTCGGCGGCCTCAAGACCTTTCAGTCCCGATTTTCTGGCCTGAAAATAGACCTGGAGTCCGATGGAGAGGTAATAGAGCAGGGCTGGCAGGACGGCCATGATCATGATGGTGCCGTAGGGAGTTTCGGTGATGGTGGCCAACACGAAGGCCGCCGCGCCCATGACCGGGGGCAGGAAGCTGCCGCCGGTGGAAGCCGCCGCCTCGACCGCTCCGGAGAACTCCTTGGAATAGCCTACCTTCTTCATCATGGGAATGGTGAAGGTGCCGGTGGCGACTACATTGGCTACGGGGCTGCCCGAGATTGAACCGAATATGGCCGAGCCGATTACCGAAATGAGGGCAGGGCCGCCGGGCACCTTGCCTGCCACGGAGGATGCCAGGTCGATAAAGAAATCGCCGGCTCCCGAGGTTTGCAAGAAGGCGCCAAACACCAGGAAGGGCATTACGTAGCTTGCGTACACCGCCACGATAGTGCCGAAAATGCCGTCTATAAAGTAATTGTACTCCACCAGGCGGGACAGGCTTACTCCCCCGTGCTGAAAAATGCCGGGCAGGATGGGGCCGAAGTAAACCTGGGCCAGCATGAGGGCGCCTAGAATCGTGAGCGTGTAGCCCATGGTGCGCCGGGTCACTTCCAGGGAGAGGATGATCATCACCGCGCCGAAGAAAATATCCAGATTATTGGGAATCCCGACACGCCTGGCGGCATAGGTGGGAAACTGGAAGATCCAGTAGATAATCGCCGCCGCAGAAATAATCAGCAGCAGGGCGTCCAGTCCGTAGAGGAGCTTGGAATCGGGCTTTTTCTGGGCTGCGGGGTACATTAAAAAGCAAAGTACGAAGGTGAAGAGCATGTAGAGGCCCCGGTGGGCTTCGCTGCTCATAATGCCGAATCCTGAGGTGATAAAGTAATAGAGCCCAAAAAGCGCTGCTATTATCATTATGGGCTTTTTGAGGAAGTCGGCCTGGGGTCGGGTTTTCATTGGGTTCCCCTTGTTCTTTTACAGCCCTGGTTCACTCGAACCTTGGGTCCGCATTTGGATTAGTGTCAGCTATGATGTTAATTATTCGTAACAGATTAATGCATTCGGAAAAAGAAGGGGGCTTCCCCGCGGGAAACCCCCGTATTCTGATCAACGATTAGGGATGAGCCTTCCAGTAGGCTTCTGCTGCGGGATGATAGGGTATGTCGATGGACTTTACACCGGAGGCGTTGTTGCGGATGCCCTTGAACTGGGGATGCACGCTTTCGAGATACTTCCTGCCTTCGGGGCTTAAGATGATCTCCATAACCTTGGCTGCCACGTCGTAGGGCATGCTCTTGTTGGCCGCGAGATAAACAGAGAAGTAGAAGCAGGGGACTTCTTCGGTCTGTCCCTTGTAGACATTGGCGGGCATGACACCTGGGTCGTAGTAGCGGTTCGCGGCGGTAACCTTGTCAAGATCGCTCTTGCTGAAGGGGATGACATAGATGTCCTTGGACATGGCCAGTTCGGTAAGACCGGCTGAGGGGTGTCCGCTCATGCCCACGGCGTCGGCGTTTCCGTCCTGGAGGGCGCGGGCTGCGTCGGCGAAGGCGAGTTCGCTTTCCCTAACCTTGATGCCCAGGGCGGCGAAGGTGCGGCGGGAATTGTCGCTGGAGCCCGAACCGGGGGAGCCGAGGACTACCTTCTTGCCTTCGAGATCCTGGAGGGTCTTGATGTTCTTGCTCTTCAGGGTGACGAAGTAGTGGGAGCTGCCGTAGAGTTCCATGAGGACTCGGATGTTGTCCGAGGGGCGGCCTTCCATGATGCCCTTGCCGTTCTTGGCTTCCCACATGTGGGAGGAATAGGTGAGGGTGATGTCGGCCTGATTGAGGGCCAGGCGCCTGGTGTTCTCCACCGAGCCGCCGGAACCGATCATGTCGAAGCGGATTTCAGGGGGCAGCTTATCGTTTAGAAGCTGAACAATGCCGCCTGCCATGGTATACCAGGTTCCGCCCGGATTGGATCCCGAGAACGAGTAGCGCTTTACGGCCTGGGCTTGGGTGAATGAGAGAACCAAGGCCAGCAGAACAAGGACAGTGAAGATTCTTTTCTTCATAATCCGTCTCCTTAAATGTTGGACTGTAGGACAAGCCGAGGATATCACAGGTATATACATCGCGCAAGCCGAAAAATACCCTGTTTTCCCAAGCGCCCAGCCAGGCGCAAAAAGTGGATATTTCTACCCTGTCGCGGGCAGCCTTTTTTATCCCCTGCGGGCCGCCTCAGCGGTTGCGGTCGTTGACGCCCCTTATCCGGGGCATGGGGCCGCGGTACAGGCTCTTGTCGCCTTCGGCTGAATCGATGGCCTGCTGCATGAGCCGCTGAATTTTTTCGGCAAAGCGCAGGGCTTCGTGAAGATCGGCGATCAGCCCTCCCGCGGAAGCCGGCGGCTGTTGGGCTTCGAGCACATGCACTTCGGCCCTGATCCTTTGCCTGCCCAGGAAGGGACGCAGCTTGATGACGGTGACCAGGGGCTGGACGGGGATTCCGCGGCGAATCGCCGCGAAAAAAGCGCCGGCTTTAAAGTCCCTTATCTCCTGATTGAGCAGGAAGCATTCCCCTTCGGGATAGAAATGGAGTTTTCCCCGGGCTTCCAAGGCCTGGGCCAGGGCTCTTTCCATATCCAGGGTTCTTCCATGATCCGAAGGAATGGGGATTCCCCCCAGGAGGCGCACAAGCGTTCCGAGCACAGGAGTGAGAACCGTCTCCTCCAGGAGCGTATAATATAGAAGATTTGGTAAAAGGCTGAGTCCGTGCAGAAGCGGATCCAAAGGAATAGCGTGGTTGCTCACGTAGATGATCGGTCCCTTGGGGGCTCTGTACAGGTTTTTTCGTCCAAGGCTCCGATAGCCATAGAGAATTCTGACCGCCGGCCAGCCGATGAGTTCGACGAACCAGGTTATGCCCCAGGAGAGAATCCGAAAGGGGGTTTTCGTGTTGATCAGGGGATCTCCCCGCCGATACGCCATGGCTAGCGAACCATCCTTCCCTTCCATTCCACCGCCCTGCCGGTGGAGAAGAGCCGCGCCGCCCTCCAGGCGGTGGAGAGAACGTTTATCAACAGGAGGGGGTAACAAAAGGGAAGATACCAGGGAAGTCTTCTGTCGAGGATGAGGATGGTCCAGGCTGAGAACATGAAAAGGCAGGAGAGTCTGAAGGCCCCCAGGGCCGCTTCGAATCCTGAAGGCAGCCACAGGGATGCCGCGATGGGCAAAAGCAGCGCAATGGCGATTCCCGCCGTCGCGGCGATGAGAATGCTCGGCTTTTTGCCGAAGTAATCGTAGACATTTTTTGAAAGTCCTACGATGGCGCTGGAGTAATTCTCGTACATTCTGCAGGAGATGCGGTCCTTGAGGTCGGCGAAGAGAACCCTGCCTTTCCGGTGTTTTATCAGCCTGGCCATGTGGACATCCTCGGAAACCTTGTTTTTAAGGAGGGAGAACCCGCCGAGTTTGACCAGGACGCTGCGTTTAAACAGCATCGACTGACCGATGGCGTGGGAGAGGGCCGGGCTGCTGCTGAGGTGCACAAGGCCGAGGGGAAGGGCAAACATGGAGAGCAGATAGATGGCGGGTACGACCAAGGCTTCGCCCAGGCTTCCGATGCGCTGCTGTACATAGCCCGAGACCAGGTCGCTGTTGAATTTTCCTGCGAGGGCCAGGGAAAATCCGATGCTGTCCGCTTCGTGCAGCGTGTCGGCGTCGGTGTAGTAAAGCCAGTCTCCCCGGGCCGCCTCGAAGAGCAGCTGCATGGCCTTGGGTTTTCCGTACCAGCCAGGTTCGAGCCCTTTGCCGTGAATGACCTTGAGTCTTCCCGGCCAGGCTTTGGCATAGCGGTCAAGAATGGCGGCGGTTCCATCGGAGGAATCGTCGTCGTAAACAATGATTTCAAGCGTTTGGTACTGCTGGGAGAGGAGAGAGTCCAGGCAGGCCGCTATCCCTTCTTCTTCGTCCCGGGCAGGAACGAGGACCGAGACGAGAGGGCCCCCTGTCAGGGCTTGCGCAGCCGCGCTTTTTCGCATCCAGAGGGCGTTGAGGGTTGTGAGGCAAAGGGCAAGGAGGGATACGGCCAGGCAGAGCCGGCTTAGGACTGCGGCGATTTGAATAAGACTCATCCCCCGATCCTCTCCAGTTCGCTCAGGGCATAGCGGTTATCAGGGTATAGCTCCAAAGCCGCCCGGAACCACAGCGCGGCCTTGGTTTTATCGCCCAACTTGCCATAGGCGGTGCCGAAACAGGACCGCAGGTCGAAGAGTTCGTCCTTTTCGAATCCTTCGGGATGTTCGGCGACGAGCTTCTCCAGGACTGCGATGGCTTCCTTGGGGTTTCCGCCGAAAATGCCCGGCGGGTAAGCCTTCGAGGATGCCAAGATTATCGCCGCCGCCCTGTGCGATGGTTCCAAATCGAGAACCTGCTTTGTGTAGCGGGGGATGAGCGGTCCGTTGCTGAGCAGAAAGCCCATGCCCTTGAGAAGGCAAAGCTCGGAGAGTGGCCTGATCAGTGCCATAAGTCCCGGGACATGTTCGCCCGAGGCCATGGAAGCCCTGGCGTGTTCGGCGGCGGCTTCGAAGCGGGCGATTGCCTTTTTCTTCAATCCGGCTTCGTTTAAGGACCTTGCGGTCAAAAACTCTGTCCTGGAGAGAAACAGAAGGCGGTCGACCTCGTCCAGCGTAAGGGCTGAAGTGCTGTTGAGCGCTTTTACGATTGTTGCCGCCTGGGTTTCAATAGCTTCCGGCTCGGCGTTGTTATATGCCGAGTCCCGAAGGGAATAGAGGGCCGCGATCAGCTTCTGGTCGGTCTTTGCCGGCAGTATTCTGCCGGCAGGGGAATTTTCGGTCTGCAACAGGCTGCCCGAGCCGGGAAGGGCGGAAACAGAGGAAGCCCAGCCCCGGAGAGCTAGATACAAAAGTATCAAGAAGGCGTTCCTTAAGGATTTCATACCTATAGACTATGGTCCTTAGTCTCACAGGTCAATTGAGGTGTTGCGAATCCGCGGGGGAGGATTTACAGTATCGGTCTGGAGGAAGCCATGTGCGACACGCTGTATTGCGCCCTACATAACAAAGGATCCCCATCGAAGGCCTTTTTCGGCAAGAATTCAGACCGGCATCCGGCGGAAGCGCAGACGCTCTGCATCGTGGGCCGGCGCCAGAGCGCGGATTCCAGCCTTCTCGGGGAGCGCCGCTTTCCGCTTGCGGATGCGGGGCTGTCCTTTCTGCTCTCCAAGCCCTCCTGGATGGCCGGCGGGGAGATGGGGATTAACGAAAAAGGCGTCGCGATCGGCAACGAGGCAGTTTTCTCCCGATTTAAAAAGGTGAAGGATGGGGTGCTCGGCATGGATATCCTGCGCTTTGCCCTGGGTTCCTCAGCTACGGCAAAAGAAGCTGTGGACTTTATTTGCCGTTTTGTCGAAGCCTATGACCAGGGGGGCAACGGGGCGTATCGAGGCTCTCTGTATTACGACAACAGCTTTATCATTGCCGATCCCTCCGAGGCCTATGTTCTGGAAACCGCCGGACGCCGCTGGGCCTGGAGGGCGGCTGAAAAGCGGGAGGCTATTTCCAACGCCTATGCGATAGAAGAAGACTACAAACGGCTGGATGCCCAGACTCGCAAGGAAATCGCTCCGGTAAACGAAAGGGCTGCCTGCTCAGACGAGGCCGATCCGGGCCGGAAGGGCAGCAAGGAGTCGTTCAAGGCTCACGTGGAAAAACGGCTTTTCCTCCGCTTTACCAAGGGCGAGATCAGAAGGAAGCTGTCTCTTTCGCTCCTGGACGGATTTTATAAAAACCTTGAAAGTCCCGGGGAGGCCGCGGAAGGGGCGGTTGCGAAGCCGTCGCCCCTGCTCGGTTTCCTGGACATCCTGCGCTCCCATGGGGAGTACGATCCGAGCAAGCCTAAACGTCAGCACATGGAGAGCCTCTGCATCCATCCGGGAGGCTTGCCAGCCACCGCGACCACGGCTTCCTTTGCGGTGGATTACCGGGGCGAGGATTCGGCAATTATCTGGTTTACCGGTACATCCACACCCTGTCTTTCGCTCTATAAACCGCTGCTGCTGTACAAGGGCGAATTTAAAACCCTGTGGACCGACTACGATTACAGCGAGGGAGCCGAGGGATCAGAGGCTTATTGGCGGCGCTGGAAGGATTGGGAGGATCGTTTTAAAAAACACCGGCGCGGAGAGGACAAAGCCTATGCCGCAGCCCTCGCCCAGGCTCAGGAAGCTCTCGCCCTGATCGCCGAAAAGGCCCTGTACGATCTGGCGGCGTCGAAAGAGAGCTCTTCCCTCCCTGTATTGCGCCAGGAGGCGGGGGCCGTACTGTCAGGATGGGAGAAGGATCTGGGGTTGTAATACTCCGGGAGGGTTCAAATGGAGCGAAAACGCAGGACAGCCTTCCTGCTTGCGCTCGGCCTCGTTTCCTTTATTCTTGTCAGCTATTTTACCTGGAAGGCGGTGGCGGCCTCACGGCCTAGCGTCTCTGAACGTTGGGCGCTTTATATCGAAGAAATTCAGCCCGAGAGCAAACTGGTCATACTTTCTTCGCAGCAGCGCTACATCGCTTCCAAGGAATTTACCGCGCGTCTGCTGGCTGTCGTTAAAATAAGCGCTTCCATAGAATTATCAGCCTGGGCAGACGTCTTCTATTATGTCGATGCACAAGATCCTGATAAATGGCGCATAAACTGGGATAAAAAATCGCGTATCCTTTCCTTGTCGGCGCCCGAGCCAGATTGCCTGCCGCCGGCGGTGCGCACCGAAACGATAGAGATTCTGACCAGGGGCGGCAATCTGGTGAGCAACGCGGTTTTCAGGTTGAAAAATGAGGCCGAAGCCATGCGGGACGATCTTTCGTCAGACCTCTT
Organism: Spirochaetia bacterium; assembly: GCA_034003305.1. Taxonomy (GTDB): domain Bacteria; phylum Spirochaetota; class Spirochaetia; order Treponematales; family Rectinemataceae; genus UBA2256. The sequence continues at coordinate 8,435 of JAVEYV010000026.1, forward strand.
GAAACGGGCGAGAGAAACGTTGTCCGATTCCGAATTGCGGCAAAGCCTGCGGGAAGGACTTGCGGGGCTCGGGCGCAGCTTTTGTCTCGGCATTCTCGGCGTCGAACCGGTATTGGTGGTTGTGCGATTCGCAATGGACAAGGACGCTGGATCAGAAAAATTGACCTGGTAAACATTCTTCCGTGCACTCGCCAAACCTTATTCCAAGTTAGCCTGAGAATGGGGCACGCAAAAAACCCGGGGCTGTCCCGGATACATCCGAGACAGCCCCGGGCACGGGTTCGATGTCTTGGCCTATAGGCTTATTTTTTCACTCCCGGATTCAGGATCCCTTCGATCTTCGCCATGATTTCGGGGCTGAGCTTGTCCAGAACATCCAGGGCGCCCAGGTTTTCCCTGAGCTGTTCGAGCCTGGAGGCTCCGGTGATTACCGAACTTACCCTGGGATTATGGGCGGCCCAGGCCAGGGCAAGCTGGCTCATGGTGCAGCCGAGTTCGGCGGCGACGGGCAGGAGGTTTTTTACGATGCCGTCGATATCGGCATGGGAATAGCGGTTTCTAAGCCAGGTGTAGCCGGAGAGCGAAAGCCGCGAGCCTTCGGGCACTCCGTTCAGATACTTTCCGGAAAGAAAGCCCGAGGCCAGGGGGCTGAAGGTGGTGAGGCCGAGGCCGATACTGTCGTAGAGGCCTGCGAATTCTTTTTCGACCTTGTCGCGGACAAACATGTTGTAGTGCGGCTGTTCCATCTGGGGAAGGTGGAAATTCCGCTTGTCGGCGATCCGCCAGGCTTCCAGCAGCTTGTCGGCGGGCCACTCGCTGGTGCCCCAGTACAGGGCTTTGCCCGCGGCCACGATATCGTTCATCGCCCGAACGGTTTCTTCAACCGGAGTGTCGGGATCGGGCCTGTGGCAGAAGAGAAGATCCACATGGTCCAGGCCCAGGCGCTCCAGGCTGCCGTCGATGGCTTCCATGAGGTATTTGCGGTTAAGGGTGTTTTTTTCGTTGGGACTATCGTGCAGGCCCCAGTAGAGTTTTGTGGAGATGAGATAGGAGCCTCTTCGCAGGCCCAGTTTTTTGATCGCGGCGCCCATGATGGTTTCGGCCTTGCCGGCGGAATAGGCCTGGGCATTGTCGAAAAAGTTCACTCCGTTGTCGTAGGCGAGCTTGATCATATCGGCGGAAGCGTCGATATCCACCTGAGGGCCGTAGGTGACCCAGGAGCCCAGGGAGAATACCGAGAGTTTTATGCCAGCGGAACCAAGTCGTCTATAGATCATTCACATCCTCCTATGATGCTTTGTATATCTTGAATCTTAAATATACCAACAAGTACGGGGAGAATGCCAGTGCTTATTGCCCGATAATCATACATAAGTCCCTCCGTCCTTGACCTCCGCCTGGAAGGACCCCATGCTAGACCCATGCGCTTTTTCCATGTCTCGGACCTTCACCTGGGCAAGAGTCTGCGGGGCTACGATCTATTGGACGATCAGTCTTTCATTCTGGAGAGGATCGCAGCGGCGATAGCCCTGCGCAAGCCCGATGCCCTGCTCATCGCCGGGGATATTTACGACAGGGCGGTTCCCCCTGTGGAAGCCGTTCAGCTTTTCGACCGCTTTTTAGCCTCGGCCCGCAGCGCGGGAACTGCGAATATGGCGATCGCCGCCATACCGGGGAATCACGACTCGGGCGGGCGGCTGAGTTTCGGGGCAGCGCTTTTGGCTCAGACAGGGCTGCATATCGCTGTAAGGGCCGACGCGGAACCGGTGGTTCTTCGCGGAAACGACGGCACACCCTGCGCCCTCTGGGCACTGCCATTCTTGAATCAGGCTAACGCTCCCTGGGAAGAATGGGCACGGGAAGCAAGAACCCGGGAAGAAGGGTTCTTGGAGGCGCGGGGGCTGGGCGATGCAGGTGAGCCTGGAGCTGCGGGGCCGAGGGTGAGAAGTCAGGAGGAGATGCTCAGGTTGGCCCTGGGGCGAATCAAGCCCCGTCTGGCCCAGAATGATCGGAACGTAATTATGGCCCATTGTTTTGCCGCCGGTTCACGAGTGTCCGAAAGCGAGACTGGGTTCATCGGCGCCGCCGAACAGGTGGATGCCGGCCTCTTCGCCGATTTCGACTACGCGGCGCTGGGACATTTGCACGGCTGCCAAAGCCCCGGGGCGGGGATCTGGTACTCCGGCGCTCCCCTGGCCTACGGCATTTCCGAGGCCGAGGAGGAGCGGGGCTATATCGAAGTCAATCTGGAGGAGGGGAACTGCCGCGTAGAGTTTGTCAGGCTTGTGCCGAAACGGAAAATCCGGAGGATTTCCGGCGATTTCGAGGATCTGCTCGAGCAGGCCACCGCCGATAAGGGGCGGGATGATTATGTAGAATTCTATCTTCTGGACCAGGAGGCGGTGATAAACGCGGCGGAGCGCCTCAAGTCCCTCTATCCCCGGCTGCTCTCGGTCAGGCAGAGGGCTTTTGAGATAAGTTCGGGCGGTGAACCAGGGGAGGATGAGGAAGATTCCCCCCCCTGCGACGCCCGGGAGGCCCGGGACGCCGGCGACAGTCTGGATAGGGCTAAAGCGGATTTTGCCGCCTTTTACAGGGAAATGAAGGATTCCGAGCCGTCGGAAAAGGAATTGAGTCTCTTCGCGGATCTCGCCAAGGAGGCATCCGATGCGTCCCTGTAAGCTGAGCATCGAAAACTTCGGCCCCTACCGGCTTAAGACCTCTGTGGACTTCGGTTCTCTCGGGGAGTTTTTTCTTATCTGCGGGCCTACGGGCTCGGGAAAATCCACGCTTTTCGACGCCATGACCTATGGTCTCTTCGGGCAGGCTCCCGGGGGCCGTCAGGGCCATGAGGCCGAGTTGGTTTCGGATTTTGCCCAGCCGGGAGAAAAACCCCTGGTGGAATTCGAATTTTCTCTCTCCGGCAGGATGTACAGGATTCTGCGCCAGGCTCCCTACACGAAGACCAAGCGCGCAGGCGGTTTTACCGAAGCGCCCGCGGCGGCGACGCTCTTTACCGCGTCCCAGAGTTCCGAATCGGGCTGGAAGGTCCTGGCCGACGGGGTCAAGCCGGTGAACAGGAGGGTAGCCGAACTCATTGGCCTGAACGCGGATGAATTCAACAAGATAATCCTTCTGCCTCAGGGGGAATTCCAGCAGTTCCTGGAGATGGACTCCACGAAGCGCAGCGAGGTTCTGGAAAAACTTTTTCCCGTCGGCCTGTACGAGCGGATCACCGAGCTGGCAAAGGTCAGGACTCAGGAGGCCAAGAACGGGCTTTCTTCGCTTGAAGCCGAGCTGTCCAGGCTAAATGCCGAACTGGGGGAGGAGCCCGAGACTGTTCTTGCCGGGCTGCGGGAGGACTATGCGGGCGCCAGGCTGTCGGAGGCCGAAGCGTCCGCTGCCTTGATCGCCGCAGAGCGCCGTCTTGAGCTGGAGCGAAAAATCCGTGCCAGGCAGGAGAGGGCCGAAAGGGCTGCCCAGGCTGTGCGGGAGCTGCTGGATAAGGGGGAACTGGAAAAAAATCGGCTGGTACGAATAGAGCGGGCTAAGGCCGCCGCGGTACTGGAACCCCTCTCCCGGGCTTTTTCCGGCGCCAGGTCCAAGGCCGAGAATCTTGGGGCCAGGGCAGGGCTTCTCTCCGAGGAGCTGGAGGGCCTGGAGCTGAGGAAGGCCGACGTTGCGGCCGCGGATCGCAGCGCCGAATCCCTGGAAATGGAATTGGCCGAGAGTCGGCGAAGGCTCTACGGCCTGGAAAAAGCCCTCCAGCTTTGGCAGCGCCGGCTCGAGGCCGGGGAAGCGCTGAAGCAAGCCCTGGCCGGCCAAGCCGAATCCCAGAGGCTTGCGGCGGAGGAAATAGGGCGCATCGATGGGCTTAAGCGGGAAATCGAAGCCCTGCGTCCCGCCCCGGGGGAAGAGTCGAAGGCCAGGGCGAGGCTGGAGGAGCTTCGCGAACAGATGCGGCTGCTGGCGGCGGTGAGCGAGGAGGGTTCGCGGAGGCTGGGGCTTTTCGAGGATAAGGCCCAGCTCGAGAAAGGTATTGAGGCGCTCAGGGAAGAGCGGGAGAGGGCGGAAGTCCGGGTAAGGGAAGCCGAAGCGGGGCTCTCCCGGATAGAAGCGGCCATGGCGCTTTTGGAGGCTGGATTTCTTGCGGCGAGGCTGAAGCCCGGCCAGCCCTGCCCGGTTTGCGGCTCGCTGGATCATCCGGCGCCGGCGCTGGGGCAGGAGGAAAAAGATGCGGGTTCGGCCAGGGAGCTGGAGGGGGCCAGGGAGGAGCGGGTCGATGCCGCGGCTGGACGGGCCTCCCTGGATGCCAAGCTGGGGCTGTTGGGTTCGCGGCTGGAAAAAATGCGTGCGGACATCGCGGCCTCAGGACGGGAGATGGGCCGCCGCGGGGCCGCCGTATCGACCCTTGTGGCCGCTATTCTCCCCGGGACGGCTCCGGGAGCTTCGGCCTTCGACCTTGAAGCGAGAATGGAAGGTGCGGGGTTTGAGGATACCCTTCGCTTTGCCGAGGACCTGGAGCTGATCGCCGCAGGACATGCCCAGCGGTGCGGCGAGGCCGAAAAACTCATTCTCGATTTTGAGCGGCGCAGGGAGCGCTGCGAAGCTGGTGAATCCCGCCTTGCTGCCGCGCAAAAAGAACTGGAAATTCTTCGCTCCCGGGCCGATGAAGCCAGGCGGCGGGCGGCAGTCTGCCAGAACTCGCTGGCCGAGATTGAGCGTGAATCCGGTACCGAGGATCCCAGTTCGGCTAAAAAAGCCCTCGCTGTGGAGATTCAGGCCAAGGAAAAGGAGCTCGAGCGGCTCAAGGCCGAGAAAAAGCAGTGGGAGGAATCCCTGGCCAGGGTCAGGACGAGGCTGGAAACCATTGTTCCGGAAGCGGAGGCTGCCCGAGCCCAGCTTGAAGGAGAAAAGAAAGCGCTGAGCGCGGCCCTGGCGGACAAGGGCTTTCTCCCGGAGGTAGCCCAAGACGCCGATGAGTTGGACGGGACCTTGGCCGCCGCCCTCGCCGCGATGGAAACGGCAGCCCTCAGCGCTCCGCTCCTGGCCGGCGAAGAGCGCGCGGCCCTCGCCTACCGGGAGGAACTCGCCGCGGCGAGGGCGGCGGCCGATGCCGAGGCTGCCCAGCTTGCCGAGGAACGCGACTCCCTTGGGGAGGAA
>JAVEYV010000027.1:0-13552 GCA_034003305.1 Spirochaetia bacterium
CGAGCTGGCGGATTACAGAAGGCTTGAAGAAACCCTGCTGGCCGATCCCGATACTCCCGCGCCGCGCCGGGCAATGGTCCATGCCCTGCTGGAATGGGGAAGGACATTGGGGGCGCCCATTGTTTTGTCGATTTGACCAAACTGCGGTATGCTTAAATTGGGCTTTTACGCCCAAGGCGGTACGATATGGATACAAGGAGCAATAAAGCCGCTTCGAAGCGGTCTTCGTTCCTCATACTTTTTCTGCTCGTTCTTCTCCTGTTTGGAGCCACCCGAGCCTGGGCGCTTAACGTCCAGAGCGAGGCGGCGGTACTGAGCGTCCAGGTGAGCCGAAGCCAGATCAGGGCCTATCCTTCGGCGCTGGCGCCGATCCTGGCAACACTGGTTTACGGCGAGCAGGTGAGGACCTACGAAGCCTCTTCCGAAGGCTGGGTCAAGGTCTATCTGCCGGGCTCCACAAGACTGGGCTACATGTTTGTCTCCGCCCTCAGCCGATCCAGCCTGGATGGCGCGGGCTTGAAGCCCGCCGAACAGGGTTTTAGCGGCAGCGAGATAGCCCTGGCGGGAAAGGGCTTTAGCGAATCGGCCGAACAGGCCTATCGCCAGAGCTCCGATGTGGATTATGCTCCTGTCGATGCGATGGAAGATTTTGAATACAGCCAGGATGCGTTGGTGGGATTCCTGGAGGGTCTCTCGCCGTGAAGGATTCAAGCGGATGAGGAAGAGCGGCAGAAGCTCGGCCATTGCCTTATCCGCTATTGCGCTTATACTTTCAACCCTGCTCTTAGTATCCTGCCTCAGCCTGGGCCAGAGCCTGGAACTCCTGGCTTCCGATGCCTTCAGTCAAGGACTCATGGACCGATATCAGGAGGCCATACTGAGGGCGGCGGCCAAGGCTGCCTCCCAAGCCGCCCAGCCCCTGTCTCCCAGGGAAGAGTACTACATCGGCAGAGCCGTGGCGGCGAGGATTTTTTCCCTCTACGGGCTTTACGACAAGCCCGCATTGACCGATTACCTCAATAAGCTGGGACAGGGTCTGGCTATTTTTTCCTCCCGGCCGGAAATCTACCAAGGCTACCGCTTTGCGGTGCTGGACAGCCAGGAGATCAACGCCTTTGCCTCTCCCGGGGGCCATATTCTTGTTACCCGGGGACTGCTGGCAAAGGCTGAGAGCGAGGATGAACTGGCGGCTGTACTCGCCCACGAGATCGCTCACGTAGCCCTCCACCATGGGCTCGGCTCCATTCAGGGCTCCCGGCTGGCCCAGATAGCCTCCGACTATGCCATGAGCGCAGGGCTGTCGTCGGGCGGCGAGGCCGCCTCCTTTACCGAGGCCTTCGGGGAGGCTATCTCGGAGATCGCCACAGTGCTGCTTATTTCGGGCTATTCCCAGGGATTCGAGCTTCAGGCCGACCGGGAGGCAAAGAAAATTCTTCTGCGCGCTTCCTACGATCCGGCAGCCCTGGACCGTCTCATCGCAAAGCTGCCTGCCCAGGACGAGGCTCCCAGCGGTTTTGCCCAAACCCATCCTGAGCCCTCATTCCGAATCGAAGCATTGAACGATGGGCTCATCGCCCCTGGCCAGCCGTCGGGGCCGCAAGGAAGCCCGCTGAGCTACAAACCCGGAAAGCGCTATTGGCCCAACCCCAGACCCGAGCTTGAGCGTCCTCAGGCCAGCCCTAACGAACGCCACTATGCCCGCATGGAACGTTTTACGGCTTTTAAGGGGCTGTTTTAATGAAGAAGGCAGCCCGCCGGATGGATTCCTCCATGAATAAGGCCATATATAGAAGTTTTTTAGCGCTTCTTGTCGGCCTCGCAGGGACTGCCTTGCTTCTGTTCTCCGGCCTGTCCAGGGGACTTGACCGGGAGCTCTACGATTTCAGGGCAGCTCTCGGCGCCCAAGGAAGCCGCAAGACCGGGGGCGGCTCCGCCGACAGGGCTGACTCGGCACAATCGAGCCCCGTGGAGCTTGTCTTCGTCGACCAATACAGCCTTGCCTGGGTGGAGGAAAACCTGGGCTTCGGCTGGCCCTGGCCGCGGGAACTCTACGGCATTCTGGCCGAATACTGCTCCCAAGCCAGGGTAACAGCCTTCGACATTCTCTTTACCGAAACATCGAGCTTCGGTCCCGATGACGATCTGCGCTGTGCCAGGGCAATGGATCGGGCAGGCAACGTGGTTCTGGCGGGAAAGCCGGACCGGGGTTCTCTCCAGCGGCTTTCGGCCCTGCCGGTGGAAAATGTCCGCTTCGGATCGGTATCGGCCTTGCTGGACGAGGACGGTGTCGTCCGGCGCTATCGGGCTGGCAGCCTCGATGAACCTTCCTTCGGTCTGGCTGTGCTCCTGGCCGGGGGGCAGACCGAAGGCCTGCCGGAGCTTCCCGAAGCCTTCCTGCGCTTTTCCGGCCCCTCTCCCGGTTTGCCGGCACGGAACGCGGCGGAGATTCTCTACAGCGCCCTCAGCCTGAAAGAGGGTGGAGAGCCTGTAATCAAGCCAGAGCATTTCAAAGACAGATACATGATTTTTGGTTTTTCGGCCCCAGGTCTCCTGGACCGTCAGGCTGTTCCTACCGATGCCGCGATGCCAGGGGCCGAGATTCATGGAACATTCATTAACAATGTTCTGAACGGCCAGCTTCTCTATTCCCTTTACCCGATATGGGAAATCCTGATTGTTCTTGCCCTGGCTGCGGCCGCCGCCCTTTGCGCATCCTATTTTAAACGGCCGGCTGCCCTCGTAGGCGCCGCGGCACTGCTGCTTCTGGCGCCTCTTGCCGCGGCGTCGCTCTTCTATGAAGCCGGTCTTGTAAGCATGCCCGGCGTGGAGCTTGCCGCTCTGTCGATCAGTTTTATGGCGGGAATCGTGCTCTCCTATGTGGCGGAAGGCAGAAACAAGGCTTTTCTCAAGCGAAGCTTTTCCCAGTACCTTTCTCCCGATGTGATCGAGGAGCTGAGCAAGAACCCCGAGCTCTTGAAGCTCGGAGGCGAGGAAAGGACGATCAGCGTATTTTTCTCGGACATAGAGGGCTTTACCGCGCTTTCGGAATCCCTGAGTCCGGAACGGCTGGCCTTCTTCATGAACCGTTACCTGTCGATCCTGAGCGAGCGCATCCTCTCCGAGGGCGGCACCCTGGACAAATATGTGGGCGACGCCGTGGTAGCCTTTTGGAACGCCCCCTTGGGCCAGGAGGATCACGCGATCAGAGCCCTGCGCGCGGCGCTCCGCTGTCAGGAAGCCCTGTATGCCTCGACGCCGGAATTCAATGCCCTGGGCTTTCCTCTGCCGCGGACCCGCATAGGAATTCATACCGGAACTGCGATTGTGGGCAATATGGGTTCCCAGTGGCGCTTCAACTACACCGCCCTGGGCGATGTGGTCAACACGGCCAGCAGGCTGGAAGGGGCCAACAAGCTCATAGGAACCAGTCTTCTGGTCTCGGGCGACACGGTAGTCCAGGCCAGAAGTTCCGAAGAGTTTTCGTTCAGAAGGCTGGGCGAGCTGCTCCTGCAGGGCAAGAGCAGGCCGGTGGAGGTCTGGGATGTCCGTTTCGCGAAAGCTGCGGGGAGGGTCCATGAAAATCCTGGCAGCGGTTCCACGCCAGGCGCCGGCCTGAGCGTTTCATTAGGGGGCTCGATAGTGGCCGCCTGGGAGGGGGTGAGGGACTGCCGGGGTTGAAGCCTCCGCTGTCCTTCAAGCTTCCCTCCCTGCTTCACCTACAACAAGGTTCGAGGAACTTTATAAAGACAAAAAAACCAGGATTAGTCCGGAAGTCATAAGAAGCAGATCGGCCCGCTTTAAACGGGGAAGGCTGATCCTCCGTCCAGGCGAATAGGCCCGGGCTTCCATGGCTTCAGCTGTTCTCAGACTGTTCTTTATGCTGGAAAATATCAGAGCCTGGAGAAGGCTCAAACCCGAAAAAAGGCGTTTTTTACCTGTTCCGAAGCCCCGGCATTCAGCCGCTTCCCTGATTCTTCTGTAGCTTTCGAAGGCCCGGGGAATAAATACCAAGGAGAGTGACAGCATCATGCCCGGGTCCGAGACGAGGGAGGGTGGGGGCTGGGGCTCTCCAGCTACAGGGGCAGCAGCGGGGCGCGGATCCTGCTTACGAAGGTCCGGCTGAATTGCTGCGCGCAAAAAAAACCTGAAACCGGCGCTCAAGTAATCACCCAGCTCCGATACCCTGGTGCTGGCGTAGAAGAGCCGCGCGGAGGCGAAAATCGTTCCCAGTCGCAGGGCGTACAGCGCCGAGGCTCCAAGGCTTTCCAGGGCAAAGACCCTCCCGTCACCGGGAAACAAACCCCTGGCGAGGGTGCTGAAAATCAAGAGAATGATCAGTCCCGAAGCTGCCCCGGCGCTGTCCCTGATACGGAGGCCCGCCAGGCGGCTGAGCGCTAGGATGATAAGAAACAGGATGCCCAAAGGCGCCAGGTCAAGTCTTATCGCCGAAATGCTGAGGCAGATCAGAAATACAGCCTTCGCCAGGGCGCTCAGCCGTGGCAGCGGTCCCGAGAGGGGCTGGAGGGCGAAGGGGTTCAAGGGCTTTTCTCCCCGGCAGGGTCGGGGCGGGGAATCGTCCAGGGGAAATGCCCTTCGAAGGGGCAGGCCAGGCCGTGCCTGGCGAATGCTTCAGGTTCCAGCTCCTCTGGTTTACCGTCGAAGCAGAGCCGGCCTGAGTCGAGAATCAGGAGCCGGCGGGCAAGGTGGAGGATCTTTTCCAGCTCGTGGGTCAGAACGATGATGGTGATGCCCCTGGCATTGAGCTCCTGGCAGATTCTGGCGATTTCATTGACCGATTCCATGTCCAGGTTGGCAAAGGGTTCGTCGAGAATGAGGCATTCGGGCTCCATGGCCAGCACTCCGGCTATGGCCAGCTTTCTGCGCTCTCCGCCGGAGAGGGTTTCGGGTCTTCGGTTTTCTTTTCCCGTCAGCTTTGCCCAGTCCAGAGCCCTGCGTACCCGCCGCTGGATCTCTTGGGTTTCCAGGCCGAGGTTTGCCGGGCCGAAGGCAGCGTCCTCGGCAACGCTCTGGCCGAAAATCTGGGAATCGCTGTCCTGGAAGACGAAGCCCACGGCTCTGCGCAGCTCCCTGCGGCGAGACGCAGCCTCTATGCCCCTGAACAACAGGCTGCCTTCGCTGGGGAGGGAGAGGCCCGCAAGGTGCCGGGCCAGGAGGGTTTTGCCCGAACCGTTGCGTCCCGAGAGGACGAGGAACTCGCCGTCTTCCAGCCGGAGGTCAATACCGACCAGGCCGTCGCCGCCGTCGGCAAAGCGGTGAGCCAGGCCTTGGAGAAGGAAGAGCTCAGCCATTGGGGCGGCCGGCGGGCATGGAGAGGATGCCCGCGCTAAGCTTGGGCGCCAGGAGGGCTGCCACCAGGCTTTTTATGAGGTCGCCGGGGATAAAGGGCAGAAAACCCGCGGCGATGGCCCTATCCCAGCCCGAATCCAAGACGGTCTTAAGCCGGAGCACCCCGAGCCCATAGACCGGCAGCATGCCCGCAAGGCAGGCTAAGAATAAAATTACCCTTCTGTTGCGGGCCTTTCCCGCGATCAACCCGACAACAATACTGCAGGGTATATAGCCGGCAAGGTAGCCCCCGGTAGGTCCGAGAAACGCGGCTGGTCCTCCGGTTCCGCCGGAGAAAACCGGCAGACCGATCAGGCCCAGCAGAAGGTAGAGCAGCGTCGAAATGCCGGCCCACCAGGGTCCCAGGATTAGGGCCGCCAGGAGCATGAACATGGTTTGGAGAACGATTGGCACGGGGGAAAACGGGAGCGGTACGGCGATAAAGGCGCCCACAGCCATGAGCGCTGCGAAGAGGCAGGAAAGGACAGCGTAACTCAGGTTTTTAGCGCTTTTATCCATGGACCGAAACCCTACACCGGCGGGGCAAATGCGTCAAGGCAAGCGCTCTTGAGCCGGAACCTGTGACCGTGCTAGCCTTCAGTTTCATGGTGGAACGATCAACGAAGGCGCTCTTCGTCAGCCTTATGGCGCCGGAGGACAGTAAGGCGCCGCCTTTAGGTTCGGCCTGCGCAGCCGCCGGCCTGGTGAGCGCCGGACTCCTGGGCAAAGACGAAATCCTCATTCTCTCGCCCGCCACCGACAGCCCGATCGGTACAATACTGGACAGCATCGTGGATGCAAATCCCCGTCTCGTCGGATTTTCTCTCTATTGCTGGAATTCCCTCCCTGCCCTCGATCTCGCCCGAAAGCTAAGAACCCTGCGCCCCGATCTACGCATCGTTGCCGGCGGCCCCGATGCCGAAGCCCTGGCGGAACGAGGCGAGACCGAGCCCTTCGACGCTGTCTTTTTAGGCGAAGCGGAATCCAGTTTTTCCGCATGGTATGCTCGGCAGCCGGAGGCTGACGGACTCACCGCTACAGCTTCCGGCGGATCCCCTGCTTCTGCCCCGAAGGCTGTTTTTATACGATCAGACCCCAGCCCCGAAAAAGAGCTTCCCTCTCCCTGGCTCTTGGGCATTCTCAGCCCCGTCCATGGAGGAGCCATTCCCTGGGAGCTCAGCAGGGGCTGCCCCTATCATTGCTCCTACTGCTACGAGGGCAGGGCAAGCAGCCTTGTACGCCACCTGCCGGAAGCCAGAATCGAGGCTGAGCTCCATCTCTTCCTGAAAGCCGGCGTCTCGGAGATATTCGTCCTGGATCCCACCTTCAACATCGACAAGAAACGAGCGCTGGAGATCCTGAAAAGCCTCTGGACCATAGCTTCGCGGATCGGCTGGAATTTCGAGATCAGGGCTGAACTCCTGGATTCGGCCCAGGCAGAGGCTTTTACGCGGCTTCCCTGCTTTGTCCAGATCGGACTTCAGAGTTCCAGCCCCGAGGTTCTGGCGCTCAACGGCAGGAGCTTCGATTCTAAAAAATTCATCTCCGGATTGAGGCTCTTGAATAAAAACGGGGTAGTCTTCGGCTTGGACCTGATCTATGGACTGCCAGGGGACAGCCTGGCGGGGTTCAGAAAGAGCGTTGATTTCGCCCTTTCGTTTTTCCCTAACCATCTTGATGTGTTTCCGCTGGCTGTCCTTCCGGGAACTATGCTGAGGCGAAGGAGTGAGGAGCTGGGCCTCGTATATATGCCCGATCCCCCCTACCTTCTAAAGCGTCACCAGAGCTTTTCCGAAGTGGATATGGCCAGTGCGGCAAGGCTTGCCGCGGCGCTGAACTGTTTTTATTCCCGGGGCAGGGCAGTGCCCTGGTTCTCAGTGCTGCTCGCGGCGCTTCGCCTCTCCCCCTCGGCCTTCCTGGCCTCATTCATCCCGCCCTCGGGCTGGGAAGCCCAGGGGCATCTGGAGATCGAAGCGCTGCAGTGTTCCTATGTGGGGAAGGTTTTTACCGCAAGGGGCAAGGCAGCCCTCCTGCCGGCGGCACTGGATCTGATCCGCTTCAACGGAGCCCTGTCCAGAGCCCTGGCGGAGGGCGAAAGAAGCCTTTTGACGCTGAGCTATTCCCACCATGACCTTGAGGGTCCTGAAATTCTCTCCCTCGCGGCATTCGCGCAACGAAAACCAAAATGCCTCTGTTCGGTCGAAATCCTCCCCGGAAAAGAAGGTCCCCTGGTTCGGAGTCTCAGGAAAAGACGCGGATAGACGGCGGCTCACTCCCAGTCCAGCAGCCTCCGCTGCCCTTTCAGCGCCCTCAGTTCGGTGAGATCCTGGCTCACCTCGAGGGTGCCCCTGTAGTTTCCTTTTTCGTCGTAGAGGGCGTAGTACTCGATCAGGATAAAACGGCCGCCCATCTCGATCCAAAAGCGGGCCTTGGACTTTTCCTTGTTCTTGAAGGCTTTAAGGATATTATTGACCACGTCCACGGATTTTTGGGGATGGCAATTCTGGACACTTCTTCCGATCACGGCCGGACTGCGGGGGAATATCCTGTGGGCGGCGTCGGAGTAATACAGCACCCTATCGTTTTCATCCACGACGCTGATGTCCACCGGCATGGTTTTGAGGGCGAGGTCCAGGACCTCCCTGGAAATTTTCCCCGTGGCGAGTTCGATCAGTTCTTCGACTCCCGCCGGGCTTGCCCCGGCCGAGGGTTTGGACAGCGCTGCGGCCGGCCTTGATTCCCCGCCGCTTTTCAATTTTCCGCTATTTATCTGGGAGGCCAGAACCAGCCCGGCGTCGTAGAGAGAATCGGGCTTGACCCATGCGAAGCCTATGGCATCCTCTCCCAGGCGGATCTCAGCCCAGTCTTTTTCCGAGAGTCGTCTGGCCGATTCGGGAATCAGTATGCGCTCTTCCATGAAGATCATCTTGCGAATCGAAGCTGCAAGGGATTTCGCTATCTTGAAAAAAGCCTTGGGCGATTCCTTGAAGGCTTTTCTGGCTTCGCCGAAGCGGGCGCGAATCTCGTCGTGCTTTCCCCACATAACCCGGGAGGGACCGGTAAAGTTGTCCCGCTCCAGATAGGGGAAAAGCTGATTTTCCTTTCTTGTGTAGTGAACGATAATCCGGGACAGGTCTTCCAAGGCCTGGGCGGCGGCTTCAGACGCGCCTATGCCCCATGCCCAGGATCGAGCCGCTGCGACAAGGGCTAAGGCCTTTTTGCGGGCCTGTTTGTTCTCTTCGATCATCGTGTAAATGGGATGCCCGGGCAGTTCTTTCGGTTTTTTGCCCAGCGAAAGAGACTGCTGAAATACCTGAACGTGGACTTCGCAGAGCCGCTGCACTTCCTCAACGGGCATTCCCCCGTCTATGAGCGACTGCTCCATGGCGGCCACTTCCGCGGCGCTTACCCCCTTGATGAGGGCGGAGAATTCCTTCTTGAGCTCGCTTGGCGCCGCTCCGTCATGAAGCCTGGCGATGATTTTCTTGAGTTCTACCTGCCTTGCCGGATCGATAATCGTCGTGTCAGCCATGAAAACCTCCTTTGCTCATGAGAGCGATCGCAGAATTCCCTCCGCTGCCCGCAAGCCCGAAGCCCATGCCGAGGTAATGCCCCGGCTGGTACCCGCTCCGTCCCCGATCAGATACATGCCCTCGGCAGCCTTGAAGTACTCATCGATGAAGGCCGGCCGGTTGGCGTAGAGCTTGATCTCCGGGTAGTACATGATCGTGCTGGGATGCAGAAGTCCCGGGACTATTGTGTCCAGCAGCTTCATGGCGTTCCAGACCGAATTCAGTATCTTGCCCGGGGCTGAGAGTGCTATGTCCCCAGGGGTACAGGAGGGTAGGGTGGGCTCGAAATCGTAGAGATCGCCGGTAAAGGATTCGGCAAAGGATCGCTTGCCCAGCCTGAAGTCCCCGACCCTTTGCATGATTGGTCTTCCGCCGCCCAGGAGGGCTGCCTGCATGCCCAACATCCGGGCATAGGACTGGCCGGATGCCAAGGGAGCGGTGAGCGTTACCGTTTTTAAAATGGCGAAGTTGGTCAGTCCGTTTTCGGGACGGGAAGAGGACCAGGCGTGGCCGTTTACCGAGTACCAGAGCCCCGCCTCCTCGTCGCCGTATTTTTCCTGGACAACATAGGCCGATCTGGAATTGGTGCAGAAGGTGCGCGTCTTCTTTGGAAAGTAGAATTTGGGATCGTAGTAGTCCCGCACTATGGGATAGCGTTCTTCCTTGGTCTCGATGCGCAGTCCGATATCCACCACATTGTCTCGGTAGGCGATGCCGGCCTTGTTCATGACATTCTGGAGAAAGGCAAAACCGCCCCTTCCGGGAGCAACAATCAGATGTTTATAGTGAATTTCTCTCTTGTCACTTCGGGCTGTCCTGCGTTCCAGGTCGAAATCCAAAACCTTTTCGCCCAAGGCTATCTCCACGCCGCGGGCACGGAGCCTCCCTACAAGCTGTTTGATCAGCTCCAGGCCGCCGTCGGTGCCCAGGTGGGACTGCCGGATTTCCAGGAGTTTGACTCCCAGCTTATCGGCCCTGTGGGTGTAGCGCTCGACATTCTTTTTCTCCATGATGGAGGGCTCAAGAAAATCCTCTACCCTGCGAAGATAGGTCTCGGCCTGTTTTTGTTCCCAGCAGCTTTCAGGAAAGCCTATGGGCCAGGTAAAATTCATCTTGCAGTCGTTCCGCAAGCCCCCGGAGGATACTTCACTCTTGTCGAGTATCGTTATTGAAAGTCCGGGCTTTTTTTCCAGAAGCCCAAATGCGGCGCCCAGACCCGCAGGTCCGGAACCGATTATCAGCACATCTATCCTGTTCATGAGGCCCTGCATACTTCCTTCGCTCGAATATTACAGCCGCAATACTACTGTTTTTACCCATTCTCCGCCAGCTATCCCCGGCGTATGCGGTAGAGCCAGACCAGCCTGGAAAAGTTTCTCATCGTTCCGATCGAGGCAAGGATGATCATGGCGGCACAGCTGCCGGGCTCCATGGTAAAGAGGTCGTGGTATCCCAGGCGTGGAATGCCCAGGAAGCGGCCAACCAGGTACGGCGCCGTGACAAGGAGGGTAATTCTGAGCGCAATGCCCGTCGCGGTTCTTCCCAGTGTAAAGAGGTGAAAGATCCTGCGTCTTCCCAGTTCCTGTTTTTCCAGTACATTCCTGGCCCAGGATCGGGCGATGGCAGTCTGCATAAGCAGGCTGATCAAATACACCAGCAGGCTGATGCCGAGGATTGTAAGCACTCGATTTATGGCGAAAAGGCGAGGGCTGGATCCGGTGAACAGAATGCTCTCCGCCGCGGTGCTGAGCAGAGGCAGGACTATGTTGGATTGAATAACCCCGCCCTGGGCCGAGAGTATGGCAATGCCGGCGTTGCGTTCCGGCCAGATAACCACCCGGGAGGAAAACCCTTCCACCGATCCGCCCTGGTATACCTTTCTGTCGCCGCCGGAGCTTTCCACTCTCCAGCCGAATCCAGAGCTGCTCGAGGGAGTCAGGGGCTGGTAGAGCCTCGCCACCCTTGCCGGAGGAATGCTGGCAATACCCCTTCTGGGCGGAGCGGTGATATAGGAGAGGAATTTGGCGACATCTTCCGCTGTACTGACAATGCCGTCCGCGGGGGCTGCGATAATCGGGACCCTGGAGTCGTAGGGAAAGGCCAGTCCGAAAAAGAGTCCGGAGCCGACTGCTATGCCCTGGAGTGAGTCGGGGGCCGCGGTGGTACCGTGCATCCCCAGGGGAATGAGCAATCTGGATTCAAGCAGTTCGGGGAAGCTCTGACCTTCGGCGTTCTCCATTACCGTGCCTAAAAGTCGGTACGCCAGTCTGTTGCGCGGGGCTCCCTCCGGCGAAAACCGGGAAAGCAGGAAAAACTCGGGATCCAGCTCCCCGGCCTCCATGCCCGAGATCCTGGAGCGGAAAGCCCGCAAATCCCGCTCGCTGAGGTCAGCGGCATGGGCAGCGACCTGAAGAATTGTGATGGGGTTTTCTTCCATCTTTGCATCGCTTTCCTTCAGGCCGACGATGTCTCTCAGGCTTCGGGGCTTGGATATGTCCAGGTCGGGAAGGTGCCTGCGAATATCGTCGTCCAGGGAAAGGCTTCCTTTCAGGCTGAGGGAGTAAAGCAGGGCGCCGGATAGAATCTCGGAGCTGGGTCCCAAGTACATGGGAGAATCCCGGGCGATCGGATTGCCCGCTCCGTCTTTGCCGAAAGAACCCTGGTAGACTATCTTGCCGTTTCTGCAGATGGCCACCGAAAAGCCCGCATTGGCCTGACGCCGCCGTTCCGTGCTGAAAAGGCTTGCAAAATCGGTATAGCGTTCAGGGTCGACATCGGGCAGAAAGATCATCGCCGCAACGGTCGCGGCGATGACAATCCACGGAATTAGCTTTCTTAACCAACGCATTGGCCTTTAGTATAGCAGGGCTGAGCGCTTAGAGCGAGTAGAGAAGATCCTCGTAATTAGGCAGGGGCCACTCGTTTTTAGGCATCAGCCGCTCAATCTCGTCCACGACCAGGCGCAGATTGTCCATACGCTGGACAACGGCTTCCCGGTAGGCCTGAGCCGCCGCCAGGCTGTCTTCGATCCGCTGGGCGTCGCTCAAGGCAATCTCCAGCCTGTCTCCCTCTTCGATGAGCTTTCCGGTGAGGGAGGCCAGACGGCGGGCGCGCTGTTCCTGGGCCACGCTGGGGGCTCCTACCGCGGCCAGCCCCGATGCGGCTCTGGCAAAACCTTCGGCGCTCTTGGAGGCCGCCGGAAAGACCGAGCGCCGGGCTATGTCCAGGGCCACGCCCGCTTCAATCTTGATCTGCTTGGCGTAACGTTCGAGGTAAATAATGCAGCGGGACTCCGCTTCTTCCGAGCTGAGAATACCCAGCCTGGACAGCATCTCCACGTTGGAGGGTTTCATGAATTCGGGGATGGCCTCCACCGCCGACCTGAAGAGGGGCAGGCCCCGGGCCGCGGCTTCCTTGATCCATTCCTTGGAATAGCCGTTGCCGTTGAAAACCACATGGCGGTGGGCTTTCCAGGCTTCGCCTGCAACGCGCAATGCCGCCTCGTCCACCGCGGCACCCTTGCCCAGCTCGGCTTCCAGCCTGTCGGCGAGACTTTCTATGCTCTCCGCTATCGCCGCGTTCAGGGCCATGGTCGGCGTAGCCGCGGACTGGGATGAGGCGACCATTCTGAACTCGAATTTATTTCCCGTATAGGCGAAGGGACTTGTTCTGTTTCTGTCCGAAAAATCCTTAGGCAGCCTTGGAAGGCTCTTGGCGCCGGTTTCAACCCTTCCCAGATTGACATGAAGCTTTTTCTTCCCGTTGATGAGGGAATCGAAGAGCTGGGTCAAAGGCTCGCCGAGGAAGACCGAAATAATGGAAGGGGGCGCCTCGTGGCCGCCTAGGCGCCGGTCGTTTCCCGCGGTGGAAGCCGAGGCCCTGATCAGTCCCGCCCTGGTATCCACCGCCTGGATCACCGCTATGGTGAAGAGGATAAAGCGGGCCAGGCCCAGGGTTCCTTCCTGAGCGTCTTCGGATAAGGCTTTGTCGGAATCCAGAAGGTTGAAGCCCGTGTTTGTGCACAGGGACCAGTTGATGTGCTTGCCCGAGCCGTTCACCCCGTCGAAGGGTTTTTCGTGCAGCAGGGCTGCCATGCCGTGGCGGCTGGCGACCTTGCGCAGGGTTTCCATCACTAGCTGGTTGTCGTCGGCGGCGATGTTGGCCTGGGTGAAAACGCAGGCGATTTCGAACTGATTGGGCGCCACCTCGTTGTGCTGGGTCTTGGCCGCCACGCCCATGGACCAGAGCTCGGCGTTGAGCTCGCTCATAAAGGCCGCTACCTTCTCCTCGATTGCGCCGTAGTAGTGGTCTTCCAGCTCCTGGCCCTTGGCGGGCATTGAGCCGAAGACCGTCCTTCCGGTGAGCAGGAGATCGGGCCGCTTTTTATACAGATCGGCGTTGACAAGGAAGTATTCCTGTTCCGGTCCCGCGGTTGGCAGGACCCGTTCCACTTCTTTTTCGCCCAATAAATGGAGCAGCCTCAAGGCTGCCTTGTTCAGGGCGTCCATGGAGCGCAGGAGCGGAACCTTTTTGTCCAGGGCGTGGCCGTTATAGGAAACGAAGGCCGTGGGTATGCAAAGGGTGACTCCCTTGGGATTCGTCTTTAAAAAGGCGGGACTGGTGACGTCCCAGGC
>JAVEYV010000028.1:0-13545 GCA_034003305.1 Spirochaetia bacterium
TCTCGGCGCCCTGGAAGATAACGGTGGGAACGCCGTCGTACTTGTCGAAGGCGGGGCCCATCCACTTGGGGGCGTGGGCTTTGTGGGCGTGGGCACGCTCGAGGTGGACGCACTTCTCGTTGTAGGCAAGGCTGGTGGAAGTCTCAAGCTCGCCGGAGTGCCAGGCGATTTTCTCTTCCATGATGTCCTTGACCACTTCGATCTTCCTCTCGGTGGGGGTGAGGAACCAGCAGCAGAAACAGCCGGTCTCATAAGCCAGCCTGCGCAGGGGTTCGTCGATAACCTTCTGGTTGGAGGCGTGGTGGCTTACGAAGATAAGCTTGCTGAAGCCGTGGAAAATGAGGGAACGGCCGATCTCGTAGACAACGCGCTTGAGGGTGTCGCCGGTGAGGGTGATGGTTCCCACGCCGTCATCGCACTTGCCCATGTGATGGGGTGAATAGCCGAAGGGCATCAGGGGGGTGAAGGGCACCTTAGCCTTGTTCGCGGCCCTGCGGCTTACTTCGATGGTCACCCAGGAATCGGTGGCCAGGGGGATGTGCGGTCCGTGCTTCTCGTGCGATCCGATGGGGATGATGACGGTGTCCACGCTCTTGAGAACTTCCTTGACGTCCGGGTAGGACATCTCTTCCATTGCGTAGGTCCACATTTCTTTTGCCATGTACTTCTCCTTCTAAAAACTTATTCTTAAGAAATATTCGAAACGGCCGAGCGGCCGATCCTTCCTTGTACTTTTTCCCAGTTTCCGCTGAAGCTGGGAGCTTTGTCTTCCAGTACCGCCAGGGCGTTTTCCGCCGCTCCCCTGGCTAGGAGGGCGACTCCCTCTCTGGTAAGTCCCGCGGTGTGGGGGCTTAAAATTACCGACTGCATGCCCATAAGCGGGGACTGTACATCGGGCGGCTCGTTGGCGAGCACGTCGAGCCCGGCGCCGGCGAGATGCCCGGATTGGAGAGCCTGGATAAGGGCAACTTCGTCGACTATCTCCCCGCGGGCCGTATTAATAAGGAAAGCGCCTTGTTTCATCCCGGCCAGGCGTCGGGCGTTCATGAATTTTTCGGTCTCCGGGGTGGCGGGCACATGGAGGGAGACGAAATCAGAAGCCTTGAGGAGGGCTTCCGGTTCGTCGACAAGCATGATGCCACTGCCTTGGAGCTGTTCAGGCTTGAGGTAGGGGTCGTAGGCCAGTACCTTCATGCCCAGGACAAAGGCGACGGATGCGACGATTTTTCCGATACGCCCAAACCCAACCAGGCCGAGGACCTTGCCTTCGAGGCCCATGGGTTTGTATTCGAAACGGGAACGAAAGTTTCCTTTTCGGGTTTGTTCATCCAGGTAGGGCAGTTGTTTGGAAAGACTCATTATGAGAGCGATGGTATGCTCTGCCACGTAGCGGTCCTGGGGACCTTTGACGCCGGCGACGACAACGCCGAATTCGGTGGCCGCATCGATATCTACATTATTGAGTCCGCCGCCTGTGCGGGAAATTACCTTTAGTTTCGGAGCCTGGGCGATCATCTGCCTGTCTATCTTGGTGGCGGTGCGCAAAACAAGAGCGTCGGCGTCGCGCAAAAGGCGCCCCACGGTTTCGGCTGAGGGATCCGGACTTATCAGTACTTCGGCCTTGCCTTCAAGCGCTGCCATGCCGGCGGCTTCGATGGGTTCCGACAACAATATCCTGAACAAGCGAGAACTTCCTTTTTCTTCATGATTGTAGAACCGTCATATTGTCCTACCGTAAGTCAAGAATAAGCCCCATTCTTCAAATTTGTCAAGCGAAGATTTTACGATTCCTTCAACAGATATCCCGGAATTGTCGGAATCCGGGGTGGAAGTTCCTCGAGTGAGAAAGCTGTATGCTGAAGAAATTTATGCTAATCTGATGGTTCAGGCAGAATATTGCGAAAAAAAAAGTTGACAAATCGGAATATGTATAGGACAGTATAAATGTAGGACAAATCTGTCCCAGGAGGCTCGTTGATGAAAAGAAGCGTATTCTTTATCGCAACATTGGTCCTCGTTCTAGCCATGGTATTCCAGGCTGGGGCGGCACCAAATCCAAAAGAGTTCAAACTCGGTTTTATGACTTCGTTGAGCGGTGCCTTTGCGCCACTTGCCGAAACCCAGCGGAAGGGAACCCTGCTCGCTGTGGCCGAGATTAATGAGCGCGGCGGACTTAATATGCCGTGGGGAAAGGTACCTGTTAAGCTTATAATTAAAGATGATGAAGCCAAGCTCGACGTAGGCATTCGCCGCTATCGCGAGTTGGTGGAATCTGGAATTAATGGCTTTACCGGAACCTGCTGGAATCCCATGGCCGCGGCCTTGAACGAGGAATCCAAGCTCAAGCCCACGCCCATGATCGCAGCCTGTGTGCCTGCTATCGATTCCTTCAAAAAGGGCAACCCGGCTCCCGGTTCCTACTCGGTCGCCTTTACTCCCTGGAGTATCGGTTATCTGGCAGGACAGTCTGTTGTAGAAGGCTTAGGCAAGAAAAAGATATTCTTTATTTCCCGCTCCGATTCCTGGGGAAATACTATCTATGATGGTCTCAAGGCTTCCCTTGCCAAGATCGGCGGCGAAGTCGTCGGTTTTGCTGAATTCCCCTTGGGCAACGTCGATTTCTCCTCCGCCATCAATAGGGCTATACAGCTCAAGCCGGACGTGGTCGTAACCGTCCAGACCGGTGGCGATGCTATCGCCCTGTACAAGCAAGCCTACGATATGGGTCTTATGAATGCTACCACGGTCTTCAATTCCTGGACCATGAACTATGTGGCGGTGACGATTCCCAGGGAAACCCTGGCCCAGATCCCTTCTCTTACCTTCCATTACTACGATGTAGCGGGCGGTATTGCTGATCAGGCGCTTGTCGAGAAGACCAGAAAGTACGCTGAAGCCCATATGAAGATGTTCGGCGGCGAGCCTCCCGATTCCTATACCACCCTCGCCTACATGGCCGCTACAATCATGTTCGAGGCTGTGGAGAAGGCCGGTTCCTTCGATGTGAACAAGGTCTCTGACGTACTTGCTACCGGAAAGTTCCAGACCCTCAAGGGCGAGGCCTACTTCCGCGAGGATCATCAGCTGGTGAACAACTACCTCGCGTATCTGGTGTCCGGTAAGGCCAGCGGAACCAATATGTGGGATCTCTACAAGGTCGAGAAAGCCTTCGGCGGACAGGATCCGCTTCCCACCCTCAAGTCACTCGGCTACTAAGGTTTTTTCTAACTTCTAGATTCAATCGTTTCTAGATACGGCGAGTCCGGGCTTAGCCCCGGACTCGCCGTGTAAAGGGATACAAGAAAATGGGAACAATAATCAGCACTGCGGGAGTGGTGAAGCAATTCGGTGAATTTAAGGCAGTGGCAGGTGTCGATCTCGAGATAGAAGAGAATGAGACCGTCGCCATTATAGGACCTAATGGAGCGGGTAAGACGACGTTCCTCAATATTCTCACTGGTCTCTATCTCCCGGAAGCAGGATCGGTATACTTCCGCGGTAAGGATGTAACGGTACAGAAGCCGGAAGCCCGGGTGGCATCCGGGGTCTTGCGAACTTTCCAGATAGTACAGGTTTTCGACAACCTGACGGTGTTCGAGAACATGTCGCTTTCCTACTATCGTAAAAAAGAAAAGAGCTCCATGCCGAAGAATATGTTCTTCGTCAATTTTTACAAATCGAAAGAAATAGCCAAGGCTGTGGATGAGACGCTTGCGCTTTTTGATATCGCATCTATAAGGGAAACGCAGGTTGGGAATCTTTCCCTGGGTTTGAAGAAAAAACTGGAGATCGCCATGTCCTGGATCGCCGATCCGGACGTGCTTATACTGGACGAACCTTTCGCCGGGATCGGCGATCAGGAGATCGACGAAATTCTGACCATCATGAAGAGGATCCAGCATAAGAAGACGATTATTCTCGTAGAGCATAAAGTATCGAAGTTGGGCGGCATCGTTGACAAGCTCGCGGTCATGCACGACGGCAAACTCATAGCCGTAGGACCCTTTGAGGAGACGATGAACGATCCTGCGGTGCGTGAAAGCTACTGGAAGATCAGCTGTGAAGACGGCGAAGACGGCGGAAACGGTTCTGCGAGCATCCAAAATATTCTCAAGGGAAACATCGATGTCAGCGGCGCGATCAAGGCTGAGGCCGGTGTTGTCCAGAAAGAGCTTTTAAAAGTAGAACATCTTGATGTCGGATACGGGCAGCTGAAGGTAGTCTTTGATGTGTCGCTCAACGTCAATCAGGGCGAGATAGTGATGTTGGCGGGCCGGAATGGCGCTGGAAAGACGACGCTGTTCAGAACGATAGCCGGCTTTCTACCAAAGATGAATGGAAAGGTGAGCTTCAGCGGAGAGGACATAAGCGCTCTGGAAGCGTTCAAAGTAGCCCAGAAAGGTGTCAAGTATATCCATCAGGACAAGACAGTATTCAGATCCTTGACGGTTCGCCAAAATTTCGAGCTCTCCTCGTACGCAACGAAGGATTACGATCTAGAAGAAGTGCTGCCGTTCTTTCCCAAGCTGAGAATCCTCATGGACAGAAAGGCCGAAGCTTTGTCGGGCGGTGAACGCCAGATGCTCCTCATGGCAATGGCACTCATGGGAAAACCTCCTATAGTGCTTATGGACGAGCCCACCGAGGGGCTCGCTCCCCACGTGATCGAAGATCTGGCGACCATATTCCAGCAGCTCAAGCAAAAGACGACTCTTTTCATTGTCGAGCAAAATCTGCCGCTGGTCGCCAGGGTGGCCGACAGGGTGTATTCCATGAAAGAAGGTAAAATCGTGGCTGAGACTACGGACAGAAACGAGATCTGCAACCTGGCATTCGAGAGGTACCTATGAGCAAAGTGAAAAATCTTCAGGTCAGGGCGAATACCATAGCCCAGCATCGACGGGGCTTGAGCCTGATATTCCCCTTCTTGTTCGTTGGTCTTCTCATAGCGGCCCGGTTTATTTTTCCGAACAAGATGACGTTTCTGGTCGAAGTTGCGACCTTCGCCATCTATGCCATGGGAAATAACATCCTGATGGGCTATATGGGATTTATCTCTTTCGGCCAACCTTTTTATCTGAGCAGCGGCGCCTATACAGCGGCGCTCTACCTTGCATATGTCGGACATAATCCTCTCATAGCGATTGCACTGTCTATTGTTACTGGCGTCATTATCGGCGGCGTATTCGGGGCCATATTCATGAGACTAAAAAGCTCCTACTTCACCCTTATAAATGCCGCGTTGTGCGCCATGGGGCTTTTTATGTTCCAGCGTCTTTTGATCGACGTTACCCGGGGCGATGACGGCCTGTGGTACCGTTCAAGAATGGTGGCAACACCGTTTTTGGATATCCGTTTTCCAAAAAACTTTTTCTTCTTTATTATGGCGGTTCTGCTGGGAGTGCTGCTTTTATACCGGCAGCTGCATAGATCGGCTCTGGGCAACGCATTCAGGACTATCCAGTCGAATGAAGAAAAGCTGCAATTCCTGGGTTACAATCCTTTCAAGATCAAGGTGGCGGGTTTTGTGCTCGCCACGGTGATGGCCTCATTTGCGGGCTCACTGTTCGCGATCAATTTCGGCTTTGTGAATCCAAACATGGGTGAAAACTCCAGAGCCATCGAGGTAGTAGTGGCTACGCTACTGGGAGGAGTAGGCTCCCTCTATGGTCCTCTCTTCGGTACTCTAGGCTTCCTGGGCATTAAGGATATCGTCAGCAATTTCGTGTCCCGCTGGGAATTTGTGGTGGGAATCATTACGCTGCTGATTCTATTCCGGTTCAATGAGGGCATCTGGGGCTTCTTTCTCAACGTCGGCGCCTGGATGAAGGGCCGGTTCAGCAACGGCGCTGCCGAGAAAAAGGCGAGGTAAGGTATATGGAAAAGTGGATTACTGCAATATTATACGGCTTCAGTTCCGGTGCGATTCTCTTTCTGGTTTCTCTGGCCTTGTCCATTGGCTACGGGCTTATGCGCGTCGTCAATATGGAGGCCATGCTCTATTATTCCTTCGGCGCGTACGCTACCTACGTGATTGTATCCCAGACGGGCAGTTTTATTCTGGGCGCGGTGGTGGCCATGCTTATCGGCGCAGCCCTGGGGCTTCTGGTGGAAACCCAGCTTTTACGCAGGCTGTACCACCGAAAAATGATGTTCACCATGGTAGCTACCTATAGCTCCTTTTTAATAGGCATCGGCGTTATCCAGATGGTATGGGGCCTGCAGCCCAAGCCCGTATCCTCGCCCACAACGGCGATTATCAACATACTGGGGGCAAATATTCCGCTCTACAGGCTCCTGGTTATCGCAACGGCGGTGGTTGCCTATATTCTGATCCAGACCATGCTGAATAAGACGATTATCGGCAGGGCAATTCAGGCGGGTGTTGAAAACCGTGACAACGTACAGGCACTGGGAATCAATATCAACAAGATCTTCACCGGTACTTTCGTGGTGGCATCGGCCTTCGCCGGTTTAGGCGGGGCGCTCAACGCGCCACTTATCATGGTTGGCCCCTACATGGGCTTCGATATGCTGCTTCTAGCCTTCATAACGGTAATCGTTGGAGGCCTGGGCTCGATAAAGGGAACAGCCCTTTCGGCGATTCTGATCGGCCAGGTGATAAGCGTGGGCGGCACTCTCTGGGGACCTCTTGCCTACGTCGCGCCCTTCATCGCCATGTTTATCGTCATTCTGGTGAAGCCCACGGGGCTTATGGGTGTTAAGAGCGCCGCGTATTAAGGCGTGAATAAAGTTTGCATGCCGAAGGGCCGCCTTAAGCCTGGGTCCTCGACCCAGGCTTAAGGCGGCCCTTTATAGCGGCCCACGCTAAGGAGACTTTAGCTATGACAAAAGATAGAGAAGCGCTGCGGGAAAAGGCGAGCCGCCTGGGCTTCGAGTACGAACGGGACAACAGGGGCTGCGCCCAGTGCTGTTTTGCCGCCCTTCAGGAAGCCCTGGATCTGCGCAACCCCGAGACCGACGCGATATTCAAGGCAGCCTCAACCATGGCCGGCGGCGTAGCCGGCGAGGCCGATGGACACTGCGGGGCCTACTCAGGCGGCGTACTCATGCTGGGCTACCTGTTCGGCCGGGAGCGGGAAGCTTTTTTCGACCCGGACAAGAAGCGCTACAAGGCAAGGAATTACGCCGCGGAGTTTCACAAAAAATTTATCGATGAGTACGGATCGGTAACCTGCGAGCATATTCACCGAAAGCTTTTTGGGCGGACCTATTATCTTCGCGACGAGGAAGACAAGGCTAAATATATGGCCGAGGGCGCCTATGTGGACAAGTGCACCAATGTGGTGGGCAAGGCCGCAGGCTGGATCGTGGATATTCTGGCCGACGCGGAGGAGCTGGGGTCGGTCTAGTCGTCAGGATTGGCATTTGAAAAATTGAAAAGCCCGGCTTCTGCGCCGGGCTTTTTTTGCGCAGAAAGAGCGGACTTTCAGGCCTGGGGGTGAAGTATTACCTTTATCGCCCCATCCTTTCGCTCCCTGAAGACTGACAGGGCGGTTTCGTACTCGTCCAGCGGGAAGCCGTGGGTTATCAGGGGCTTGAGATTGACCAGTCCTCTGGCCAGGAGGCTGACTGCTCTTCCAACATTGGCTCTGCTTTCCCCGCGGTTGGTGATGATGTCCTTGTCGTTGAGCGAGAGGTTTTCCAGATCGACCGTGAGGGGATGGTGGGCGATGGAGAGCATCAGTATCTTGCCGTTTCTGCAGGTGGCTTTGACAGCCAAATCCAGGCCTGCCTGAGTGCCTGAGGATTCGATTGCGTAGTTGACGCCTATGCCCTTGGTATCATCAAGGATCGCTTCCAGCGGATCTTCGGTGGATGCGTTGATTGTACGCTGAACCCCGATTTTTTCACCCGCCGCAAGCCTTTCGGCCAGAACGTCGCTTAAATAAACCTTGTCGGCGCTTAGGGCATTGGCGGCGGCGGCGGCGGCCAAACCAAGAGGGCCTGCGCCTATGACCAGCACACGCTGGCCGGCTATGTAGCCGCCTAGGTTTTCAATGCCGTAGAGTACACAGCCCAGGTTTGTGACCAAGCTGGCTTCGTCGAAGGATATTGAGTCGGGGATTTTATGGACGGTGTTGATGTGGTTGACGACGTACTGAGCGTAGGCTCCCGGGGTTACGTGGCCGTTGCAGCGGTGTCCTTTTTCTCTGTTGCCGTAATTGAGGCAGGAGGTGTAATCCCCGAGTCTGCAGTTCCTGCAGCGGCCACAACCCAGGTGGGCTTCCACGGTGACCCTGTCTCCAATTTTGAACTCGTCCACCGTTTCGCCTAAGGCGACGACGGTGCCTGAGTATTCATGGCCAAGGATTGTTTGGCCATAAGGGCTTTGACCGGGGAAGGGCTTTTCCATCATGCCCAGGTCTGAGCGGCAGATGGCGCAGGATTCTACCCGTATCAAGACGTCGGCAGGACCGGGACTAGCTACGGGGATATGCTTCATCTCCAGGCGATTGGGGCCCATGAGGACCACCGCCTTCATAGTTGCGGGAATAGACGAGAAGGAAGAATCGCTCATTCTTATTCTTCTACCTTTAATCCTTCTCCGGTTTTTGTAATGTGGTTCATTTCACTTTCAATGTTGTCAATATGATCCTTCATCACTTTTCGGACCTCATCGGCTTTGCCTTCCTTGATGCCTTTGAAAATCTTGCGGTGATAATCGAGGGAATGGGGAATGATGCCGGGTCTGAGCTTGACGACCAGTTCCTGGTTTTGGTGCATGTAATGCTGGATGGAAGAGTTGATCTCCAGGAGGATATGATTTCCGCAAGCGCTGAATATTGCACGGTGATAATTCTCGTCGTGGGCGATGAACTCTTTATAGTTATCGGCGCATTCCTCCATTTTTGCCAAATGCTGAGCGATTATCTCCAGCTCTTCAGGGGTGGCGTTTTCGGCGGCCAGGGCTGCGGCCTCGGGTTCGATGATTCTTCGCACTTCGATGATTTTTTCCACGTCCCGGTGCTGGTGAATGCGGTCCAAAAAGCCTTCCATGAGATGATTGGAGCTAGCGATCGAGGTGACGTAGGTGCTTTTATTCCGCCGTTCGATGAGGCCGAGATAGACAAGTACCCGCAATGCTTCGCGTACGGTGCCTCGGCCGACGCCCAGCTGGAGGGCGAGGTTTTCTTCCGAGGGAAGCTGCTGGCCGGGCTTGAGCTTCTGCTTGAAGATCTGATCTTTCAGGTACTCGATAATTTGTTCGGTAACTGAACTCCTGTCAATTTTTGCAAACTTCATAACGAACACCCCAATTCCTAAAGTGATCAGTCGAGGCGCCTCAGCACAAGGTCTCGGCATGCGATTATTGAATAGTACAACGCGACTTTGATACTATATCATACAATATAACAAGGGGCAAATGAATTTTGAGTTTCACCATGTGGATACGCAATTAATTTGACTAAAATCCCTGACGATTGATACTTTTTTCTCGATTTAGTGTTTTTATATATGCTGGAACCATGATCAATGATTGACAATCGGCTATTGTACTACAGTATAATAACCCTACCTTGGGGCCGATCGCTGTCAGTCTAACGACGGTATCTCACCATACACGGTTCCCGCTGTCTACCCAAAGACATAATTATTTGCTTGGAGGTTTTATGAACCAGCCTAAAATGATGCGCGCCGCTGTTCTTCACGACTGGAATGACATTCGTATGGTACAGAGGCCGGTACCCAGCCCCGGGCCGGGGGAAGTCCTTATAAAGGTCGAGTCCTGTTCCATCTGCGGCGGAGACGTAAAGATTGTCACCAGGGGAATGCTCAAGCAGCCTCCTATGGATTCTTTTATCATCGGTCACGAATACGCCGGCACGATTGTGGAGCTGGGCGAGGCGGTGGACGAGTATGCCGTGGGCGACAGGGTTACCGTGGAAGTGCACAAGGGCTGCGGTCGCTGCCGAAACTGCATCGACGGCAAGTATACGGCCTGCCTGAACTACGGCAATCTGGAAAAGGGTCACAGGGCCAACGGCTTTACCACCAACGGCGGTTTCGCCGAGTACGCGGTGAACCACGTCAATACGATCAGCAAGATCCCCGACAATATTTCCTTTGACGAAGCGACGATCATCACCACCGCCGGCACTGCCCTCTTCGGGCTGGAGCACATGGGCGGTTTTGTGGCCGGCGATTCGGTGGCTATTGTGGGCCCCGGCGCCATCGGTCTCATGGCTGTGCAGTGCGCCAAGGCCTTGGGAGCCGGAAAGGTGATTCTCACCGGCACCAGGGACGAGCGGCTCGCCCTAGGCAAGAAGCTGGGCGCCGATGTGGTGGTCAACCTGCATAAGGAAGATCCCATCGCGGCGGTAAAGCGCGAGACCGGGGGCTACGGCGCCGATCTGGTGCTCTTGACCGCCGGCAACAGCGACAGTCTTCAGCAAGCCATACGGATTGTCCGCAAGGGCGGCGATATTGTGATGGTGGCCCATTATGAGGACACCGTGTCCGCCGACCTGGGCCTCTGCGTGCAGAACTCCAACAACCTGTACACGGTTCGGGGCGAGGGCAAACGATGCGTTCACAGAGCGCTGGAGCTGATGAGAATGGGCAAGATCCAGGCTAAGGATCTGCTTACCCACTCCTATCCGCTGGACGAGATACGCGAAGCCTTTAGGGTTTTCATGGCCAGGGAAGGCGGGGCGATTCGTATCGTCCTTCATCCCTGAGTAAAAAATAGATGTAAAAGGAGATTATTTGTGGAAAACATGTCTATCTATCGCTACATGGATGTCGGTATCGTTCATTTCAAGGCTTTTCCCGAGATTGTAAACGGCGAGGGGCCGATTGTCGAAAGTCTCCAGAAGATCATCGAGGATGATTTCTGGACCGCCATCGAGGTGGGTTGGATCAAGGACGACAAGACGCGCCAGGATGTGCGTACCCTCCTGGAAGTTTCGGGCCTACGGGTTTGTTACGCAACCCAGCCCAGGGTTTTCGGCCAGAAGCTCAACCTGAGTGCCCTGGACCCCAAGGAGCGTAGGGCGGGCATCAACGGCGTGAAGAAGGGTATCGAGGAAGCCTACCACCTGGGCGCCACCTCCATCCGCGTGCTTTCGGGCAAGGATCCCGGGGACGATAAGCGGGAAGAGGCGAAGAAGATGTTTGCCGAGAG
The DNA here is from genome assembly GCA_034003305.1 of Spirochaetia bacterium. Lineage (GTDB taxonomy): Bacteria > Spirochaetota > Spirochaetia > Treponematales > Rectinemataceae > UBA2256. Next base: position 11,150 of record JAVEYV010000028.1, read on the forward strand.
CCTCATGGAGCTCTGCGAGTTCACTAAGGAATTCGGCGACGCCAAGCTCTATATGAAGATTTTTGACAGGGATCAGGACAAAAAGGCTCTTATAGGGCATTTCAAGGATGCCGCCGATGTTCTGGACATGGTGGCTCCCCATTACGACAACTTCGGCTCTTTGGCCGACCTCTCCCACTTCCCCCTCTTGGGAGAGAAGCCCGAAGACGCCATTCCACTGGTGGATAAGTATCCCATGCACTTCCATATCGGTAACTGCATCATGAAGGATTGGAGGCACCCGCTTTACGGCGATCTCCAGCCCAGATTCAACATCGCCGACGGCGAGGTATGGACCAAGGATGTGCGGGATTATTTCAGGCTTTTGCTTGACCGCAAGCTGCTTAAGCCCGAGAATAAGCCGGTCATGAGCGTCGAGGTCAGGCCTTTGATGTACCAGGATTCTTCGGCGGCTATCATCGCCCAGGCCAAGCGGGTCATCAAGACCGCCTGGGCCGAGGTTTAATTTGTTCTTGAGCCGGCATTTTTCGCGGCAGGCCGCGGAAAATGCCGGCGTTGTACGGGCCGCTTTTTAGCGGCCTTTAAAAACTGTATCGGAGGAAAGAATGAAGTCCAACACCAAAAGGATTATTGCTCTGCTTCTGGTTATCGCAGCTGTCGTCGCTCCTCTGGCCGCTCAGGCCAAGAAGTATCCGACCAAGGCTGTGGAGGTAACCTGCCTCTTCGGTCCCGGTAGCGCGGCCGACCTTATCGCCCGTAAATTTTCTGACCTGGCCCAGGGCTATCTCGGTCAGGCTCTTCCAGTCGTCAACCGCACCGGCGGCGGACAGGCCATCGGCTATAACTACGTGAAGAACCAGAGGCCCGACGGCTACAACGTGATCTGGACCTCCAACGGAATCTTTACCGCCTACTATCAGGGCAATATCGATTTCAAGCATGAGGCATTCACCCACATCGCCCAGGTTTCCTACGAGCCGGTTTCTATCGCCGTCAAGTACGATGCTCCCTGGAAGACCGTCAAAGAATTCATGGATTATATCAAAGCCAACCCCGGCAAGGTGAGAATCGGCAACTCCGGCGCGGGTACCTTTACCCACCTTACCGCAGCGGCCATCGAAAACGAGACCGGGTCTAGGGTAGTCCATGTTCCCTTTGGCAAGGGCCTTGCCTTCGCCAGCCTTTTGGGCGGCCAGATCGAAGCCACCATCCAGCTCCCCTCGGAAGTTGAGGGTCAGTATAAGGCTAAGCAGGTGAGGATTCTGGCTGTTACCGGCGCCGATCGCGTCGAGAGCATGCCCGACGTTCCCACTCTCAAAGAGTCCGGTTACCCCCTCGAGCTCATCCTCTGGAGAGGCCTGGCGGTTCCCAAGAATACCCCCGCCGACGTTGTCCAGACTTTGGTTGACGTTACCAAGAAGGTAGTCGAGAGCGAGGGGTTCAAGGCCTTCGCCAAGACCGTGGCGATCATCCCCTCCTTCAAGACCGGCGCGGAATTCCAGGCCTTCCTGGATCAGGACGACAAGACCAACGCCGTACTCATGAAGCAGACGGGCACCAGCCAGCGCTAATCCGGGAACGGGCTAAAAAAGCCTACTGGCGGGGCTCGGGCAGCGCTCCGGGCCCCGCTTTTTCATGGAGTCATCAATGAAGAATTCCGACAGATATGTGTCGATTGCCCTGCTGGCAATATCGGGGCTCTGGACATATCTAACATTTCAAATCAAGGCCAATTCTCTGCCGGGGGCCCCGGGGCCGCGATTTTTTCCCCTGATCATTATTGCTGTCCTTACGCTCATGGCGCTGTCGCTTTTGATCAGTTCCTTTAAAAAGGGAGCGGTGTCAAAGCCGGTGGCCGCTAAAAAGCAGGACAGGAGGACGGCGGATATCGTGGCATCCCAGTCTGCGGCCGCAGCCCCCCGCGAAGGAGTCTGCGAAGAGTTCGAGGAGCCCAAGCCGGTTCCCGTGAAGATGCTCTACTCCTTCATCGCCATTTTCCTCTATGCGGTGCTTACCGGGCTTGTGGGCTTCTATGTGGCCACGGTTCCTTTCGTTTTCGTGATTATAAAGCTGATCATGAACACTAAAAGCTGGCCTAAGTCGATCTTTGCGACCGTAGCGATTACAGGTGCTGTGTACCTCATCTTTACGGTCTTCTTCAAGCTTTCGCTTCCCAGCGGCTCGCTGTGGTACTGAGGTAAAATAATGGAAGCTATACTTCAAGCATTCGGCGCGGCGCTGCAGTTAAATGTCATTCTCATGATGATCCTCGGTGCGGTGGTGGGCATTGTGTTCGGGGCTATCCCTGGCCTCACCTACTCCATGGGGATCATTCTCGTGCTCCCTCTTACCTTCAACCTGGATCCGTTGGCGGCCATTACCCTGCTGCTGGGCGT
>JAVEYV010000029.1:0-13523 GCA_034003305.1 Spirochaetia bacterium
TGAAGGGGTTGCCAGCGATGTTTAAAAGCATGACCGGTTTTGCCAGGGAAGAATTCGACCAGGAGGGTCTGGCGGGTGCGATCCAAATAAAATCCTATAATAACAGGTACCTGGATATTTCGCTTTACTTGCCTTCCCAGCTAGCGGGTTTCGAGCCCAGGCTTCAGTCCCTCCTCTCGTCCAGGATACGACGGGGCAAAATAGAATACAGCTTCAGAGTAAAGAGCATCGAAAAACCCGCCGCGGTGCGGGCGGACTCCGAGGCCGCGAAGGCCTTGTACGCTGCCTTCGGCCAGATAGCCGGCGACCTGGGTTTGGATGAAAAGCCATCCTTGGCCCTGTTGGCTTCATTCGAAGGAGTGATAAGCTTCGACAAGGAAGTGGATTCCGAAAGCCTCTGGCCGATCATCGAGGCCAGGAGCCTGGCGGTTCTTGAGTCATTTGAAACATCAAGACTTGTGGAGGGAGAAGCGACCAGCCGCAATATCGATGCGGAACTGGCGCGCTTCGAGGCTGGCCTGGCCACGGTGGACAGCCAGGCCGTCGAGATTGATACAAGTGTTCGAACTCAGCTCAAGGCTCGTTTCGAAGAGATTCTGCCCAAGGGCTACGACGAGACCAGGATGCTCCAGGAGCTGGCCGTCCAGCTGGTTCGACTCAGCATTAATGAGGAAGTATCAAGGCTTAAAGCCCACATCCAAGCGTTTAAGACAATCCGCGGCGAGGAGGCTCCCTCCAAGCGGCTGGACTTTCTCTGTCAGGAGATGAACAGGGAGACGAACACCATCGGATCCAAGAATATGCTGATCCCCGTGGCTCATGCCGTGGTGGAGATGAAGGACGCTCTTGAGAATATCAGGGAGCAGTTGAGGAATATCGAATGAATACTCCGAGGGCATCGATCATCGCGATTTCGGGCAAATCGGGTTGCGGCAATACCACGGTATCCCGTCTTGTGGCCGAGATGCTGGGCAGAAAATTTATCAATTATACCTTCAGAAAGCTCGCCGTGGAGGAGGGCCTCAGTCTGGCCGAGATTCTCGCCCTTGCCAAGGAAGATCCTTCCTGGGACAGGCTGCTGGATTCCAGGCAGGTTGAATTGGCGCATAGAGAGGATTGCGTGATTGGCTCTCGTCTTGCCATGTGGCTGCTCGCCGATGCCGATCTGCGGGTCTATCTCAAGGCAAGCCCCCAGGTAAGGGTAGACAGAATTTTTTTCCGGGAGGGCGGCGACCGGACCGAAATAGCCCGTTTTACCGCAGCCCGGGATATCGACGATCAACGCAGGTATAAGGAGATCTACGGCATCGATACGGAGGACCTGTCCTGTGCCAACCTGGTGATCGATACTGAACTCTGGGAGGCTGAGGCCATAGCGGACTTGATCGTCAAGGCCTTCAGAGCCCGGAACGAAGCAGCCCGAGGGGACTTGCTGGCATGAAAGGGGAAGAGAAAAAGGTAGCCCTCGTCACCGGAGCCTCGGGAGGCATGGGAGCCGCTCTGGCCGGCTATTTGCTAGAACAGGGCTTTATCGTCTATGGAACGAGCAGAAATCCCAAGGCTGCGGGTTCTGATGCCCTTCTTGCGCCAACCATGCTGCGCATGGACATCACCGATCCTGAATCGGTGAAACAAGCTGTCCATGGACTTTTGGAAAGAGAGGGACGAATCGATCTTCTGGTCAATAATGCCGGCATGCACGCTGTGGGGGTTTTAGAAAACCTTTCGCTGGCCGAGTTCGAGCAGTGCTGGAGGACCAACTGCCTTGGCGCCTTGCTGGTAAGCCGCGCCGTGGTGCCGCAGATGAAGACGCAGAAGCAGGGCACTATCATCAACATAAGCTCGGTTGGCGGCGTCCTCGGCCTTCCTTTTCAAGGAGCCTATTCTTCCTCAAAGTTTGCCCTCGAGGGTCTTACTGAGTCTCTCAGGGCCGAGCTGAAAAGCTTCGGGATAAACATAGTGCTTATTCAACCGGGAGACATACGTCATCAGGACTGCAGGGTTGAAAGCCCGCCCCCGCAAGACTATGCCGAAACCTATGATAGAGTAATCAAGACAGCCTGGGATGACGAAGAAAAAGGATATCCCCCTGAGCGGCTGGGGCCCCTGGTGATTAAGATTTTATCCCGCGGGAACCCGAAGCTCCGCTATGGTTTCGGTACGGCCTTTCAGAAGGCCGCCCCTGTTTTAAAGCGTTTGCTGCCCTGGAGCCTGTACGAGAAGGCATTAAGACTCTATTACAAATTCTGACAAGCAGGGTAAAGTAGACATCGAGGCTTCGGCCTTATAAGAAGGAGAGAGCGATGCTTGAAGAACTGAGCAATCCCATCGAAGAACTCAAAGATGAAATTCTCGACATATGGGGGCGTCTTTGACCCCGCGGCACTGGAGGCTGCGATAAAGGAAAAGGAAAGTCTTTCATCGGCGCCCGACTTCTGGAACGACTCCGCCAAGGCCGGCCGAATTTTCGCCTCGATCAAACAGGCAAAGGAAAGGCTGGAAACCTGGAAGTCTCTCACTGTCGATATAAACAATCTCAACGAATTCTTCGCCCTGGCCCTGGAAGAAGAGCAGGCCGATATGGAAGGAGATGTCCGGCAGAATTACGAGGACATCAAGGAGCGTTTCGACAAGGCCGTCGTTTTAGAGCTTTTGGCGGGAGAAGCCGATTCCTCCGACGCCTATGTATCCATCCACGCGGGATCCGGTGGTACCGAAGCCTGCGACTGGGCCGGCATGCTTCTGCGAATGTATACCCGCTGGGCCGAGCGCCGGGGTTTCAGCACAGAAGTTATTGATCTGCTCGAGGCCGAGGGTGGGGTCAAGTCGGCGACCATACAGATTAGCGGCTCCTACGCCTACGGATACCTGAGGGGAGAAAGCGGCGTGCACCGGCTGGTGCGGATTTCCCCCTTCGATTCCAACGCCCGACGCCATACATCCTTCGCCTCGCTCTACGTGCTGCCGGTGCTGGATGATTCCATAACCATCGATATTCGTCCCGAGGATATTCGTATCGATACCTATCGCTCCGGAGGCGCGGGCGGACAGAAGGTCAACAAGACTGACTCGGCGGTGCGTATAACCCATCTGGAAACAGGAATTGTGGTAACCTGCCAGAACGAGCGCAGTCAGTACAAGAATAAGGACGTGGCCATGAGCGTGCTCAAGTCCAGATTGTACGAGTACTATCGCCATGAAAAGGAAAAGGAAAACGAAAAATTCCAGAACGACAAGAAGGAAATCGCCTGGGGCTCCCAGATACGATCCTATGTCTTTCAGCCCTATACCTTGGTCAAGGATCACAGAACCAAATTTTCCCTGGGCAATGTTCACGCGGTAATGGACGGCGATATCGATCCCTTTATCGAGAACTACCTGCGGTGGCGCTGGAAGGGCGGGGTCGCGGCGGCGGACAGCGACGATGAGGAAATCTAGGAAGGGCGGCCTCGGGCCTGCCTTTGTGCTTGCATCATTCTCGCTCTTTTTTCTGCGTCCTATCGCTTTCCCCCTATCAGCCCAGGAACTGACTGAAATTCAGGAACAGGCGGTATCTCAGAGTCAGGAAGCAACTCAGGAAGCGAGCATAGCCCAGGAACCTGCGGGTTCGCTGAATGCCGAAGCCGGCGACAAGGAAGGTCCCTGGGATCTTGGTCTAGGGATCTTTTTCCCGCTTTCCGGCGAGAGCCTGGAAGGCCTGGAACCGGAGGGCCTGAGCCTCGAGAGCCTGGCGGCCATAGCTCGCGAAGCGGGGGAAGGCAGCTTGTCTGCGACCATTCCGGGGCTTCTGGCTTCCCATCTTGAGCCCCTGCCTCCGCGCTTCTCCGCAGTGCCTATGAAGACGCCCGGCACTGAAGAAAGCGCCGAAACGGAGCTTAAATTTCTGCCTAAAAACCAGGATGAGCGCTTTTTTGACCCTAGAAGCGATCGAGTTTCTATCGATGGCTTAGACGGGCTTGTCGCGGGATTTTATGCCGAATCCCCTCAAGGCCTGGATTTATTGCTGATCTATTACGAGATAGGCAGTTCGCTGCCAAATCGCTTTATCCGCCAGACTCTGGGCATTGAAAAGCTTGAGCGGCTGCAGGACATTTTCCTTCCGAAGATTTTTTCCTGGATTTCCGGCCGAGCCTTGAGTGTCTATGATATCCAGACAGGGATTTTCGGAACACTGCGTATAGAGGGCCGCCCCGGGGACGATTTGACCTATTCCCTCCAGGGTTCGAGGATTTTTCTGACCGAAGTCGGAAGGCGGGTATTTTCGCTCGCTGCGGCAGGCTACCAGGGGAGGGATATTGAGATAGTCAATCCTGCACCCTATACCTACAGGCGTATCCAAGCCCCTTTAAAACCGCTCTCCGATACAAACCCCGCAGCTGCGTTCAGCGAGTCCAGCAAGACTTTAGCCTGGGAAGAGGAAGCAGCCTTCAACAAAGCCAGGCGACGGTTCAGCGCGGCGCTTGGACGTTTCCTGGTAAGCATTCCCCTGACTGTACTGTCGGCGGGCAATTTTATTTCGGTCCAGGAGGCGTATACCAGATATGCCAAACCGGCATCGGCCTATTACGGCAGCGCAGCCTTTGCCGGAGTTTCTCTCGCCCTGAGTCTGGGCTTCACCGTGGATACGATTGTCGCCCTCGTGGATTTGTTGCGTCTTTCGAGATAAATTCTTAAGCATGGAGTCAGCATGGGATTTGCGGATAGAATAAAGGCACTGTTCAGAAAACAAACGCTCGACGAGGATGTCTTCGAGGATTTGGCCGATCTCCTGGTCGAGGGAGATCTGGGAGCTGCCTTCGCCTTCGAGATTGTTGACTCGTTAAAGGCTTCCTGTAAAAAGAACAAGGTGAACAATTCCGATGAGGCCCGAAGGCTTCTCAAGGAGCTGCTGCGCCCTTACGCGCTGAAGGCCGAGTTGGCTTTGGACAAAAAGGCCCTGAATATATGTCTCCTCCTGGGAGTCAACGGCGTGGGCAAGACAACCTCCTGCGCCAAGCTTGCGGTATGGGAACAACAGAAAGGCGCAGAAAACATCGTGATGGCCGCGGGTGATACCTTCAGGGCAGCGGCGGTGAATCAGCTGAAAATCCATGGCCAGCGCACGAATATTCGTGTCGTTGCCCAGCATCAGGGAGCCGATGCCGCTGCCGTGCTCTGGGACGCAATAGAGGCGGCGGGCACGCAGGGCCCCGGTTTGGTCATTGCGGATACTGCCGGCCGGATGCACACAAGGACCGATCTCATAAAAGAATTGGAAAAAATGAACAAGGTAATCGCCCAGCGGGCGCCTGAGGCTGTCTACCGCAAGATCCTCGTTCTCGACGCAACAACGGGGCAAAACGGTATGCGGCAGGCCGAGACCTTTCACGGTGCGGTGAAGCTGGACGGTGTCATATTGACTAAACACGATTCGACGGCTAAGGGCGGCCTTGTGCTGAGCCTGGCAAAACAATTCGGCTTGGCAACCCTATTTGTGGGAACAGGGGAGGGCTACGGCGACTTTGCCCCCTTCGATCCCGAGGGCTTTCTCGATGGTTTTATAGGCTTATAGCGATGACCCTGGAATCCCGCCTGTTCGCCGCAGCCCGCTGGGGCTTCTCCAGCAGACGAAGGATGTCCCTTCGAAGGGCAGCCCTGGCCGCTGCAGGAATCGCTGCGGGAGTGGCCGCCCTCATTATTGTGATCGGCGTCATGGGCGGGCTGCAGAAGGGCTACATCGACTCGATATTGGAAATTTCCAGTTTTCACCTGAGGGCAAGCTCCTCCCAACCGGTCGGCGACCCGACCATGTCGGCCCTACGCTCCGTTGATGGGGTTTCAGCCGCCCTTCGCTTCAAGGAAACCCAGGTTCTTGCCATAGGACCTTCGGGAACCACGCTGAGCCTGGCCCTGCGTGCCTTCGAACCAGGCAGCGAGGGCTTCGATCCCGGACTTGCCGCCGCATTGGGTCTTGCTGAGGGCGAAAAGCTGCCGCAGGCAAGGGGTTTAAGTATCGGCATAGAGGCGGCCGTCGCGCTGGGAGCCGATCCTGGCACGGAGATACGGCTCTTCGGCATGAAGCAGACAGACGACGAAGGGGTCGTTCCCGTTTCCATCGCTCTGGCTGTGGAGTCGCTTTTTACTTCCGGGTATTACGAATTCGATTCGACCATGGCATTTTTGAGTTTCGAGCAGGAGGCTGCCTTCGGTCAGCTTTTCGATTCCTCCGAGTGGGTTGTCGGCATTAAGCTCGACAGGCGCTTCGATGTCCAGAGAATGGAAGCCAGGGTGGGCGCAGCGCTGGGAGAAGGGGACTGGAATCTGGTCAGCTGGCGTGAATACAACAGGAGTTTTTTCGGCGCCCTGAGGACCGAAAAGACCGTGATGCTGCTGCTGATCAGCCTGATCTTTGTCGTGGTCGGCATCAACATCTTCCATGCCATGCGCAGGAATATTGCCGGCAAAATGTTGGATATAGCGGTGATTAAATCCTTCGGCGCCAGCGACGCCGATGTGCGGAGCATCTTCATTCTTGACGGCCTCTCCATAGGCGCCTCGGGAGCCCTTGCGGGCGCGGCCCTGGGGCTTTTAGCCGCCTACAACATAAATCCTATCGTCGAAGGCGCAGCCTGGCTGTCCAGGTCTGCAGCAGCACTGCTTCACTGGATCGGACTCTCAGCGCCTGGGGGCGATTACCGTCTCTTTTCGCCTGCCCACTATTATATCGATCGTATTCCAGTATCCATTTCGGGCGGAGAGCTCGCCTTTATCGCCATACTCGCCGTCGCCTCCACCGGCATCGCAGCCTTCGCCGCTGCCCGAAGGGTGTCCGAGGCAAGTCCTTCGGAGGTTTTCAGGAATGAATAATAAAACCGGCCTAGTTTTCAGCGATGCGGCAATAAGCTGCAAGGGTCTCTGGAAGAGCTTCGCCAGCAAGGCCGAAACGCTGCAGGTGCTTCAAGGCTTGGATATGGAGATCCCCGGCGGGAGTTCCTGCTCCATTGTGGGATCGAGCGGCTCGGGGAAGAGTACCTTTCTTTCAATCCTGGGCGGAATCGAGCGTTTTGACTCCGGCGAGCTCAGGGTAGGGGGATACGAACTACACCGGCTGGCGGAGAAGGAGCTTCCGATATTCAGGACGAAGGTAGTCGGATTTGTGTTTCAGTTCCATTACCTGCTCAAGGATTTTTCAGCCCTTGAGAATGTCGCCCTTCCTGCCTACATGGCGGGGCTCGGAAGGAAAAAGGCCTGGGAAAAGGCAGAACAGCTTTTGCTTAAGGTCGGACTGGAAGGGCGACTGAATCATTTTCCCTCGGAACTGTCCGGAGGCGAGCGTCAGCGGGCGGCGATCGCCCGCGCCCTGGTAAACGACCCGCGGGTTATACTGGCGGACGAGCCTACGGGTAATCTGGATGCACAAAACGCGGCTACCGTGAGCGAGCTGCTCTTCGATCTGCCCGCAATCACGGGAGCCAGTCTTGTCCTGGCCACCCACGATCGGGACCTGGCGGAAAAAGCCTCGCTTCGATTTGCCCTGGCTCAGGGCTCCTTGCAGGCCTTATGAGTCCCTCGCCCCTGATTTTTGTCGCCGCCCGGTCCCTCTTGGGCAGAAAGAGCGCGAAGAAAGCTGCTAAAAACGGCAAAAGAGGTTTCGAACGGAGGCTTTCGCCTTCCCAAGGCCTGATGGGGGCAATTCTTGGAATTGGGATAAGCCTGGTACCCCTTCTTCTGGTGCTTGTTGTCTCCGACGGGATGATCGAGGGCATCACGAGGCGATACATAGAGACGAAGACCTATCATATCCAGGTTGCGGTGCCCGACGATTTCGGCGCGGGTGATGCGGCTCCGGGCATTGCGGCAGCCAAAGCCATTCCCGGCATTGTATCGGCGAGCCTGGAAACCTACGGAAGCGCGGTGGCAGTCTCGGCCTCGGGGAGCGGTGCTGTCATGATTCGGGCCGTGGATCCTGAATTTTTTCTGGATCCGGGCACAAAAGCCTACCTCGACTCATTGGAAGGGAATCTGATTCCCAGGGGCAGCAGGGATATCGTGCTCGGATCGGCCCTCGCCTCAAAACTTAAACTCTCGGTCGGCGACCAGCTCACAATCATAACGCCGAATCAGGCTGCCGAAGAGTCCGCCACCTCGGGGGGCTTTGCCGGATATCGCCCCCGGCTTTCATTTTTCAGGGTGGTGGGTATCGCCAGCGCGGGCTACAGAGACCTGGACGCTATCTGGGCTTTTATAAGCCCGGCGGCAGGCGAACGACTCCTCGTATACTCCTCATGCTATTCTTTTATAGGCGTAAAGGTTGCCGATCCCTACTCGAACAGCCTGGGTGAAATTCGAAAATCCCTATCCGACAGTCTGGATCAACTCTATCCGCTCTGGTTCGACTCGTATCTGGCTCGAAGCTGGCCTGAGGTGGAGCGGAGCCTTTATGCCTCCTTCGGCACTACCAAGACCACGCTGCTCTTCATCATGGGTATCGCACTTCTTATTGCCGCTATCAACCTTGGTTCATCCCTCTCCACGTTTGTCGTCGAACGCTCGATGGACATCGCCGTGCTCAGAAGTTTCGGTGCTACCGACAGAGCGATACGGACGATCTTTGTCGGGGCGGGCGTTTTGACCGGAAGCCTAGGGACACTGATCGGACTGGCTGCGGGACTCCTGGTCGCCCTGAACGTAAATGCCCTTATACAAGCCCTGGAGTGGTTGCTGAATGTTGGGAGTTCGGGCTTTGCTCTCTTGACCGGGAGGCAGACCCTGGCGCTGAAGCTTCTCGATCCCGAGTACTATCTCGAAACAATCCCCGTTGCTATAAACATTAATCAGGTGCTGAGCATTGTCCTTCTCTGCGTGCTCCTGAGCGCGGTCGTTTCGCTTTTGCCGGCACGAAAAGCGGTGCGCGTATCGGTGCAGACACTGATCAGAAAAAGCTTTTAGAAGTCCTCTTTCTATCAATTTTATGAAGCGTATGCTATGATTTAGCCCGTATATCCTAGGGAGGAACATAATGGCTAGAAAAGCTGGCGCCCGCAGCGCCGATTTTGTAAAAGAAAAGCTCGATCCCTCTGTCCTCAGCCCCCAGACTTCCGGCAAGGGCAAGGCAGCCCGCGGCAGCTCAGGGGATAATTCAGAAAAGCTCAAAGCCCTTGAGGCCGCAAGGCTCCAGATAGAAAAGCAGTTCGGTCAGGGTTCGATCATGAAACTGGGCACACATCAGAGCGCCCAGGGTATAGAGGTTGTACCCTCCGGATCCATACTGCTCGATGAAGCCCTTGGAATAGGCGGCTATCCTCGGGGCCGAATCATCGAAATCTACGGTCCGGAGTCTTCGGGAAAAACCACCTTAGCCCTCCATGCAATCGCGGAGGCGCAGAAAAAAGGCGGAATCGCTGCCTTCATAGACGCCGAACACGCTCTCGATCCCATTTACGCCAAGAATCTTGGCGTCGATATCGACGAACTCTGGGTTTCACAGCCGGACAACGGCGAACAGGCGCTGGATATCGCCGAATCCCTTATCCGTTCCGGCGCGGTGGATATCATTGTCATAGACTCGGTAGCCGCCCTTACTCCCCAAGCCGAAATCGAGGGAGAGATGGGAGATGCCCACGTCGGCCTCCAGGCTCGCCTCATGAGCCAGGCTTTGCGAAAGCTTGCCGGCACCCTTTCCAAGAGCAAGACCATCCTCGTCTTTATCAATCAGATCCGAATGAAGATCGGCATAATGTTCGGCAATCCCGAGACAACCACCGGCGGCAACGCCCTTAAATTCTACGCCTCGGTTCGTCTCGAGGTGCGCAAGATCGAGACAATCGAAAGGAGTGGGGATGAGGATGCCCTGGGCAATCGGGTCAGGGTAAAGGTAGTCAAGAATAAGGTTGCGCCCCCCTTCAGGCGGGTGGAGCTGGAAATTATCTTCGGCAAGGGCATTTCAGCGTCCGCATCACTGCTGGACGCCGCGGTAAAATATTCCATCATCGACAAGAAGGGTGCCTGGTACACCTGGGGCGAGGAAAAGGTCGGTCAGGGAAGGGAAAACGCGAAGTCGTATCTGGAACAGAATCCCGATATCGCGGCCCTGGTCGAACAGTCTGTGCGGGAAAAAATGGCTCAGAAAGGCCAGCCCCAGGGGGCTCAGGCCGAGGCCGAAGTCCCGCCTAAGGCTGGCAAGGCTGATTCGCTCTCCCAGGATTCAGAGGTCATAAGCGCCGAGGATCTTTTCTAAGCTTAAGCGTATGGAACGAATTTGGCTGGGGCTCGGCTCCAACATAGGGGACAGCCCCGCTTTACTACGACAAGCGGCGGACCTGGTCGGCGAGCATTGTACCGAGCTGCGGTGTTCCGGGCTTTGGTACTCCAAGGCTCGGTATTACACCGATCAGCCGGATTTTTTCAATGCGGTGCTCACTGGATTATGCGAGAAGAGCCCTGCGGAGCTGCTCCAGCTGCTTCAGGGCATCGAAGCAAAGCTTGGGCGCGACAGGGCTTCCGCGCCTCCCAAAGGCGCCAGAACCATCGATATCGACATTCTTCTCTACGGCCGGCGCATAATAGCCCAGGAGAACCTGATAATTCCCCATCCAGGCATGAGGGAGCGAAAATTCGTCCTTCTCCCCCTGGTCGAACTGGATGCCGGGCTCATCGACCCGGTAAGCGGTCTTCCGTTTTTAGAATACCTGGCGGCACTGCCGCCTCAGGGTATTTACCCCCTGGGGCAAGGCATATATGATGCTCCCTGTCCCTGATGAACAGCATTCCTGAAGCCACCATCGACCAATCCGGCTCTTCAAGCCTCCTGGAGAACCCCGGGCAAGGCCGTAGGTTCCGTCTTAAGGACTTCGAAGGCCCCTTGGATCTTCTGCTCTTCCTCATAAAGCGTAACGATATGAATATCTACGATATCCATATCGCTTCTATAACCGAACAGTATCTCGATTGCCTTAAGAGCGAGGAAGGGGTAGATCTTGATGATTTATCGGAGTTTTACAACCTTGCCGCGACTCTGCTTCTCATCAAGTCCCGGATGCTTCTGCCCTTAAGTTCGCTGGACGAAGAGGATTTCGACGATCCCCGGCAGAGCCTCATAGAAAAACTGATCGAGTACCAGAAGTACAAGAAACTTTCAAACCTTATGGAACAGCGGGAAATGGAGGTGGAATGGAGACTCGAACGCTCCTGCATGCAGAGGATTCTCCCCTTTCCAGAGGTGGACGACGCGGATCTCTGGGCCGACATCGATGTGTGGGACCTGCTCAAAACCTTCTCGTCGCTGGTTAATAATTTTAATTCCGAAAAGATAATAGACCTTTACGAGGAAATCTCGATCCATGAAAAGCTGGCGCTCATGTATGAATTGCTGGAAAAACAGGGGGACTTTTCTTTTGTCCAGCTGATCACAAGGCCGAGATCAGCCCTGGATCTGGCCTGCGCCTTTTTAGCCATGCTGGATGCGGTCAAGAATAAGATAATACGCATCAAGCAGCATAGGCTTTTTGGAGACATCCTCATTTCCCCTTATACCGTAAGCGAGGCCTGCGATGGATGAATTGAGTCTCGACTATAGGGTGGCTCTGATAGGAACCATTCTTTTTTTGGAGAGTGAGCCGATCGATGAAGCCGGCTTGGCCAGGATTGCTGGCCTTTCTCATGAAGAGGTTGCCGAGGCTCTACAGAGCCTATCCGTCGAACACGAGGGCGAGGCACATGGATTCGCACCCATACGCTCGGGAGGAGGTTGGATTTTCGCTCCGAAAATGGAGCTTTGGGAAAAGCTGAAGGATCATTACGGCAAGAAAAACGAGGCAAAGCTGTCGAGGGCGGCCATGGAGACCCTCTCCATCGTGGCTTATTCCCAGCCAATTACCAGGGCTGAGATCGAGGCTATCAGAGGAGTCTCGGCTGACGGGATGATCCGCTACCTCCTTTCGCGGGGGTTGGTAAAAGAAGTGGGCAAGAAGGATGTGCCGGGAAAACCTATGCAATACGGAACGACTGTAGAATTTTTAAAGTATTTTAAACTGGGCTCGATCTCGGAGCTTCCGCCCTTGAGCGAAATCGAAAAAGACCGCTTCGCCAAAACCGAGGGCGAACAGGGATGAAAGAATCATTGAGACTTCAAGCTTACCTGGCTTCCTGCGGATTAGGCTCACGACGGTTCTGTGAAGGTTTTATAGAACAGGGGAGGGTGAAGGTTAACGGAGTTGCAGCCGTTTTAGGCTCCCGGGTTGGACCTGAGGATCAGGTAAGCCTCGATGACAAGCCCCTGACTCCCCAATCCCGCCTTCGCTATCTTGCCTTGAATAAGCCGCCCGGCTATATCAGTTCCATGGCAGATGAGCGGAATCGCCCTGTTGCAGCCTCGCTGCTGAAATCATCGGTTCCGGAACGGGTTTACAATATCGGCAGGCTCGACCAATGGTCCTCCGGCCTCCTCCTCTTTACCAACGACGGGGAATTTGCTTCGCTGCTGGTGCATCCCAGGAGCTGTATCGACAAGGAATACCTCGTGCGCTGCGACCTCCCCATTCCCGAGGAATTTCCACGGCAATTCATGGAAGGCATAACGATAGGGACTGTTGCATACAAGGCCGAAAGGGTTGTCGTCCAGGATGAAAAAACAATGCGAATCCTGCTTGTGGAGGGTAAAAACAGGGAAATCCGCAAGGTTCTGGGCCATTATGGCCTCAGAGCGCTCTTTTTGCGCCGAGAACGCATAGGACCGATAGAATTGGGCGACCTGCATGAGGGTTCCTGCAGAGACCTGGAAGCCGCTGAAGTTGATGCTCTGAGGGAGTATTCAAGAAATGCCAGGCAGAATTCCAAACAGAGTCAGAGGGAAGGTAAAACGCGATGATTGTTGCCATGGACGGCCCGGCAGGCTGCGGGAAATCGACGATTGCCCGCCTGCTCTCGGAGCGATTGGGTTTTATATATATCAATTCAGGAAATATTTACAGGGCTTTAACCCTTGCCGCCATAAAAAAAGGCGTGGGGCTGGATGACGAGTCAACCCTTCTAAAAATCGCCTTAACTGTCAGCATCGATTATGATAAGGATGGATCAATTCTGCTGGATGGAAAAAGACTCACGACGGAACTGCGTTCCGCGGAAGTGGAGGCTATCGTGGCTCAGGTTTCTGCCATTCCGGAGATTCGCGCTATTGTCAACGAAATCGTCCGACGCCTCGCCAAGGGCAAGGATGTGGTGGTGGAGGGCAGGGACATGACGACGGTAGTATTCCCTCAGGCCGAGCTGAAATTCTTTATCGACGCATCGGTTGAGGAGCGGGCGAAACGACGTTTTACCCAGGCCAGCTCTTCAATGTCCTATGAAGAAATACTGAATAATATCAGAATGCGCGATGCTATCGACAGGAATAAGAAGATCGGAGCTCTCAAAATCGCATCGGATGCCCTGTATTTGGATACATCCGGCTTGACCATAGAGGCAGTTTATGAGAAAGTATACAGCAAAATTCTACATTTAAGGGAAGCACATGGAGAATAAGGAAGTGGTAATGGACGCCGCCGCCC
>JAVEYV010000030.1:0-13458 GCA_034003305.1 Spirochaetia bacterium
CCTCACCTTTCCCGACCTCAGCGATGAGGAGATCTATAACCCCTCCCGCAATGCCAAGGAAGGTATAGCATACTTCCGTCATGTGCTCGACATTTCGGGAAACGAAGTCTCAGCCTTAGCCATGTACAACGCCGGCAGGACTCGGGTTACCAAACAGGGAGCTCCGGTCGTAACCCTCGATTATATTGCCAAGATTCTGAATTATAGGAAAAACATCGAAAACCTATTTACCGCCAAGGTAGTGGCCAAAGCTTCCCTGATGGCTAAGATAAGAATGGGAATGTTGGAACAGCAGACCGCGTCCTTCTAGGAGACTGGCGGTATGCCAGCGGTTTACGCCTGCGGCCGGGATGCTGGATGTTCGTTGCTCATGCTTGAGGCTAGCAGCCGCAGAGATTCCTGAAGATTGGAAACATCCTTTTTCCCCAAGACGGTTATCCTGAAAACGGCAGCCTCGATCAAGGCATAGAACAACTCGCTCATCACCTTGCCCGATATACTTGGGGAGAACTCTCCCCGTTTCTTGCCTTCAATAATGATCAAGGCAAGGATATGACGCATGCGGATCGTCCTGCGACGGACCCGCTCATCAGGATCGCCGCCGGCAAGCTTGAGCTTGAGCAGATAGTCGAGAATCACCGACAGCAGCTTAGACTCCGCGGCGCATTCTCCCACAACCATCTCGCCTATGGCGATTAGCTTTTCCACGCTGGTAATTTCCTCGCTGCCGGCGATCTCCCTAACCCTGCTCTCCATCCTTCCCATGAGACGCTTAATGCTGGCCGAGAAAATCTCCCGTTTATTGGAAAAATACAGATAGAGAATTGTTCGGGTTATTCCGCAGCGCTCGGCTATCTTCTGAAAGGTCGTATCCTTGTAGCCTTCTTCAACAAAGACATCCAGAGCCTTGTCGAGAATCTCCTCCCTCCGCTTATCGTGCTCAACATAGACAGACAATTTTACCTCCGATGCAGGATTGTAAGTATAACAGCAAACCAAACCTTTTGTGTAGTAAAAAATAAAGCTGCCGAGCCTGTTTCCGGGAAGAGTTCGCTTTCGGCCCTGATGGCTCAGATTGTATCCGCAGCTACGGGCTCTGCTTGTTTCCGACGTTCCGGGAAGTTATAGTGAATCCATGATCGACAAGAGCGCTTTGGTACTCGCCTGCCACCTGAATAAGATCGAAGCTCCCTCGACGAAACCCCAGACTGGGGATAGAACGATGGAATTTCATGTTCACGCCTCACTTCGCAAAGCCGCAGGTATAGGCTCGGCACTCTTTATGAGCTCGGGCAATCTGGTTATTCCCGATTTTACCGCCGCCAGAGAGATGGCCCAAGCGCTTCGCAACCTGGGCACGATTCGGGGCAAGGATACTAAAACCCTAAGCGCGGGCCGACTGAATGCCATGGGCTTGGTGGATGAAATCCTCCACATGGTTATCCGGCTCTATAGGGAGCGGATTGACCAGGAAGCGCTGCGCCGTCTTTTATCGGCCGCCGAAGAGGCGGCTGGCGCGAAGGGACTTGAAGCCTTATTGGAGGAGTTCTGCGCTCAGTTTCCTCCCCGGGAGGTCTACTCAGACGGCATGAGCGTCAAAACCTGGCTTTCCGGTTCTTCGGCCGAAGCTCCGGAAAACCTTGGCTTGAGCAACAGGGAGATAGCCTTTGAAGAAATGATTCTCCTCAAGGTTGCCAACGAAAACCCTGCCTTTACCCCCTTTCGCTTCCTTTTCGACGACGGCCTGGGCCCCTTCGCGGATGCCCCGGACAGCCTGGCCGCGAAAACCTTGTACGCCAAGGTTTTCGCGGCCCTGGACAAAAAAAGCCTGGAGCTTCCAGCCTTCGGCCCGGCCGGCGAAGAGACCAACTTGCTCGACCTGCTCAGAATGCCCGCAAAGGCAGCCCCCGACTCGCTGGAGGCGCAGCTGCGCTGGATCAAGGAACACTGGGGCGCACGCTTTGAAACTATCGGCGGGAAGATACTCTCGAGTCTCGATCTGATAGCCGAGGAAGAACGGCCTTACTTCCCCCCCGGCCCCGGGCCGGCCAAGGCCTATAATTATGTTTTTTCCAGGGAAGAATACGAAAAATTCACCCAGGACAAGGACTGGATGCCCTCCCTGGTCTTGCTTGCCAAGAACGCCCTGGTCTGGCTCCATCAGCTCTCGGTCTCATATAACAGCCCCATCAAAAGGCTGGACGAGATACCCGACAGCGAACTGGACAGCATAGCCGCCCGGGGAATCAACGGACTCTGGCTGATCGGCATCTGGCAGCGAAGTCCGGCCAGCGAAAAGATCAAGCGTCTCTGCGGCAACCCCGAAGCTGCAGCTTCGGCGTACTCGCTCTTCGATTACGAAATCGCCGGCGAACTGGGCGGCTGGGAAGCCTTGGACAAACTCAGGGAGCGCTGTCTCTGGCGGGGCATCCGGCTGGCCGCGGACATGGTGCCCAACCACACAGGCCTGGATTCAGCCTGGGTGCGCCAGAGACCAGAGCTTTTTATCGGCACCGACCGCTGCCCCTTCCCCAGTTACAGTTTCAACGGGCCTGACCTCTCCGAGGACCCCGGCATAGGCCTCTGGATTGAGGATCATTACTACTCCCGAAGCGATGCGGCGGTAGTTTTCAAGCGTCAGGACAAAAGAACCGGCCAGGTCCGCTACCTCTACCATGGCAACGACGGCACCGGCATGGCCTGGAATGACACGGCGCAGATCGACTTTCTCAACCCCGAGGCCAGGGCTATGGTTAGGGAGCGAATTCTTCACGTTGCCCGGCACTTTTCCATAATCCGCTTCGACGCAGCCATGGTGCTGGCGCGCCAGCACATCCGAAGGCTCTGGTACCCCGCCCCCGGTTCCGGCGGCGCCATTCCCTCCCGCTCCGAGCACTCCCTCCACGAAGCCGACTTCGAGCAGGCGATGCCCGCCGAATTCTGGCGGGAGGTGGTGGACGAGTGCGCCCAAAAAGCCCCGGACACCCTGCTGTTAGCCGAGGCGTTCTGGATGATGGAGGGCTACTTTACCCGCACCCTGGGCATGCACAGGGTCTACAACTCTGCCTTCATGAACATGCTCAAGGAAGAAAAGAACTCACTCTACAGGCTCACCATTAAAAACACCCAGGAGTTCGACAAGGAAATTCTAAAGCGCTTTGTCAATTTTATGAGCAATCCCGACGAGGAAACCGCCGTAGCCCAGTTCGGCACAGGGGACAAGTACTTCGGCGTCTGCACCATGATGGCCACCATGCCAGGGCTCCCCATGTTCGGACACGGACAGATCGAGGGCCTAACCGAAAAATACGGCATGGAGTACCGCCGTTCCTACAGGGACGAAAAACCCGACCTCGCCCTCGTCGAGCGGCACGAAAAAGAGATTTTCCCCCTGCTTCGCCGCCGCAGGCTCTTCGCAGGAGTCGATCAGTTTTATCTTTTCGACTTTATAAATGACGAAGGCTCTATCGACGAAGGCGTCTTCGCTTACTCCAACGGCCTCGGCAAGGATGTCGCCGTAATCTTCTACAATAACTGCTGGCAGCGAAGCGCCGGCAGAATCGCATCGAGCTGCGCCTATATCGAAAAAGACTCCTCAGGGGTATCCCACCTGCGAAGAAAATCCCTGGTACAGGCCCTCGGCCTTGACCCCGGCCCCCGCAACTACCTTGCGGCACGGGAACAGCGCTCGGGCCTCTGGTATCTGCAGCGTTGCTCCGACCTGGGCGGTTTCGGCTGGAGAGTCGAGCTGCAGGGCTATCAATCCATGGTCTTCAGCGAATTCGCCAGAATCTACGACCTGGACGGCGTCTACGAAAAACTCTGGTCAAGCCTCATGGGACGAGGCATTCCCAATCTGGACGAAGCGGTGGAAGAAGCTTCCCGACCCGATCTCTACCGAGCCCTGGACAGCTGTACCGCTTCGCTCCGACGCTGCGGCGAGACTCTCCTGGGCCTCGAATCCAGCGTAGAATCCGAAACCCTGTCTCCCCTGGTAGAGCGGATGGGCGATGATGCTGAACATTTCTTCTCCCGGCTTGCCCTGGCCATAACCGAAGACGGCGGCAACGAACCAGGCATCGAGGCCCCAGCCCGAGGGCGCAGCGTCATAGAGAAGGGTATACGCCTCCTCGCCGCGGTCTTAAGCCTCAAACATCCTGAAGATTCCTTCACTCAGGAGGAAGCCCTTCTCCTCTCCCGCCTCAAAGCCCTTGTACGCTCCCCATCCGCCCTCCGGGCCTGTCTGGATTTTATCTTTATCGAAGGATTATCCAGGGTTAACCAGGGAGCCAACAAGACCGAAGAACTGCGGTACATCCTGGAAAAATTCCTCATCAGAAAAAAGCTTCTCTATCCAGGATTTCCCGATCATCAACACAGCGACGCGCCTGCTAAGGAGGCGGGCTTTGAACCCGAGCATTTCCAAGCCGCCCGGGCGGTGGAGGTATTAGGCCGACTCGATACGCCGGCTCTTCACTCAATTGTCTTTGCCTTCGCCACCAGGCCCAGGGACACGAGTTTTAAGCCCCGGCTCCACAAGGGCGAAGAAGAGCCTCGGCAACACAAGTCGGCCCAGGCCAGGGCTGCCGAACTTGTCCGCTGGGCCGGCAGCGACCATGAAGGAAGGTTAGCCGTAGGCGTTAACCGCTGGGAAGAGAGAGATTACTTTAACAAGGAGCGCTTTGAAGCCCTCTTGGAACTCTGGCCCTGTTTTGCCCTCATCGAGGCCGTGCTGGAGCGCAGCGATTCTGGTGCCGCAGTTGTGGAACCGGAATCCGAAGCTTCCCCGGTGGACATTCTATCGCCCTTGAGCCAGCTGACTCGACTCCAGGCCTATGATATCCAGGCAATAGTCCGCAAAGCCCAGGCCGACAGCGGCTTTCTTATGGATGTCCTTCTAGCCCGCATCGAGCATGAGGAGTCTTGAGCTGCTGCTGCCGGGGGATGTCGGCTCCAGCCCCGCGGCGGCAAGAATTGTCTCTGGCCTGGAAGACCAAGCGCTGATTTATGTCTTTCCCACCCAGATCGCCGCAGACTCCTGGGCGGAAGCTGCCCTGGGATTGTCCGGACAGCGCTGCGTAGACCTGGACAGATTCATCGGCTGGGACAGTTTTCTCAAAAACCTGCGCAGCAGTTCAATCCCCGCCGGCCATAGGGAAGCGGATCCTCTCTTCAGACTCCTCTGGGCTCACAGCCTTTTACAGGAACAGGAGAAAGACCACAGTCTCCGACGCATTACAAGCCAAAGCCGCATACCGCCATCCTCTTTTGTCTGGAGCCTGGCATCCGCCGCGCCTTTCCTGCCGGGTGCGGCAGCCAATCTGCAGACTAAAACAGAAGCCGGCAGCCTCCCCCCCGATGCAGACCTCGTTAACGATTACCTGCAGCTCGCAGCCAGCTATGCCCGCTTTTTGCAGAACCATAAGGTCTACGAACCTTCAAGCCTGCCCCTGCGCGGAGAGCCGGGCAAGCGCTTTCTCCTGTTTTACCCCCAACTCATGCCTGGATTTAATGAAGCCCTATTCAGAACAGTGCCTGATTTGGAGTTAGAACTCTGGGAACCCGAAACCTCGAACGCCCCGCCGAACCCAGCCAGCTCTGGATCCCCGGCTACCCATAATAGACCAGAAACCATACCGTCAACCTTCTCTTCCGGCGGCCCCCTCCTCTTAAGCTTTTCAAGCCTGCGGGATGAGCTGGAATGCATATTTTCAAACTGTCGCGCTTTACTGGACCGGGGAGTCCGGCCTCCGGATCTGGCCATAAGCCTGCCGAGTCTGGGAGCCGATATAATGGCTCATGTAAGCCGCAGCGCTCGCGCCTGGGGAGTACCCTTACAGTACCGTTACGGCAAGGCTCTTGCGGATTCCCCCATCGGCAGGCTCGCAGCCGCAGTGGTTCAGGCCTTGGCTGAAGGCTTTTCCCAGAGAAGCCTCAGGGCTCTCTTCGATCCAAGCCTGGCCCCGTGGAAGGATAGAGAAAGCTGCCTCTCGCTGCTGCGCCTGGCCCGCCGTTACCGCATTCCAGAATTCTCGGCGGATCCAGCCTACATGCAGACCCTGTGGTCTAAAACCATACGACCAATCCCAGGAAGCGGAGCCTCCGCGGCTTCCTTCTTCCAAACCTTGCGCAGGTCCTGCACGGCCTTGGCAGGCGCCCGTTCCTTTGCCTCCCTTGCAACAGCCCTTCATGGCTTCATCGGCGATCTTCTGGATGAAGAAAACTTCTCCACCCATATCAATCGTACCCTGGAAAGAATTTTCGATGAACTCTCCGTTCTTCAAAACTGGGAAAAGCTCGTGGCTGCCCACCTGCCCTCTCTCAAGCCAATTGAAATATTTTTAATAGCCCTGCAGCACCGTCTCTATACGCCCGCCGAGTCGGCCGAGGCAGTCTCGGTCTATCCCTATCACCTGGGCATCATGAGCGCCGCCGCACTGCATTTTGTCATCGAGACATCCCTGCATTCAGTCTCCACGGCCATAAGCCTTTTATCCCGGGCGCCTGAAGAAATTAGTCCGCCCAAGGACGAAAGCAGCACAGCCGATGCCCTTTTCGGCTCCATGAACCTGGTAAAGGCTGTTTATTGCCATGCCGTACAGTCCTTAGAAGGCTATAGCGCCGCGCATCCATACTTTTCCAGAAATTCAGCCCAAAAAATTGCAGTCGAGGCCGCCTCGATCGCGGCCTCGCCCGAAACTGCGGAAACCCAAGCATGGCGGAATCAGGAAGCCCCGGACCTGCCCGGCTTTTTGTCTGACTTGGCGCTGGATGCGGCTTTAGGCCGCTTTAGCAGCCCTGGTTTGCGAGAAAAGAATCAAGTCTTTCCGCCTCCTTTATTTTTAGATATCGCCGTAAAAGAGCCTGCTCGGCCCGCCGGCAAACCTAGACTCGATGCTTCGCTCCTCCTGCGCCTGAAAGCGTTTAACGCCGCGCCGAGTATCAAGCTGAATCCCCGAGGGCTCCAGTACCTCAGCCTCTGCCCGTTCCGCTGGCTGCTTTCGGGCATTCCCGATACTGAAGAGGAAATCGCCGACCCAGCGATTCTGGCCGAAGGCTCCCTCATGCACGACATGATCAGAAGCCTTCTGCAGGAAGACCATTCAGAAAACAGCCATAGTTCAGCCGACGCGCCGCCGGAAGAGAGGATTAAAAACGCTTTCCAGGCCGCAGTTCAGAGAGTGCTCAAGAGAGACGGGCCCTCCCTCGAGATAGCCCTCGAATCGGCCTACCCCAAGATCCATGACAGAATAGGCAGAATCCTGGCCTACGAAGAGGGCCTCAGGGAAGAAGGATGGGTCGAAAACGACTTTGAGCGGGTTCTTTCCATGGAGCTTCCAGGCCTGGGATTAAGGCTCGAAGGCAGGGCCGACAGGGTGGCTTTTCAGGCAGGCAGAGCGGCTTTTCATGCAGGCGCCCCCTGCCTTCTCATAGACTACAAGCGCAAACGCTGCCCGACAAAAAAAGAATTCCTCACGGACGAATCAGGAAAGGTTCAGGACTTCCAGATAAACGCCTACGCTGCCATGCTCGAATCGGCCGGAGCCACGGTCCTGCAAGCCCTCTACTGGTCCATCGAAGACAATAAGGCTGTCATCGTATTCGGCTCCGGCAAGTTCAGACCCGACAGGCAATCCTTCGAGCCGGAACGCAATGCCCTGCGAATTGCCCTGAACGAAGCTTCTGAACGGATCCGGCAGGGAAGATTCCTGGACATCAGACCCTCAAAACTGGCCTGCACCAATTGTCCGGCCAAGGCGATATGCAGAACTCACTTTTCAGCGGAGCGATCATGAGCGAACAAGGATCCGCTTCCTATCTGCAAGACTTGGACGAACAGCAGCGCCGGGCGGTGCTGGCAAGAGAAAGCTGCGTCGTCACCGCGGGCGCCGGCGCGGGCAAGACCACCGTCCTGACAGCGCGTTTTGTCCACCTGATAGCAGAAAGAAAAATACCCCTGCGCAACATACTCGCCCTAACCTTTACCAGAAAAGCCGCAGCAGAAATGTACGAGCGCATCTACCTGGCCTTGGCAGCCCAGAATTCTCCCTGGGTCAGGGAACAGCGTGAAGATTTCCAGAATGCCCACATCACCACCATAGACTCTTTCTGCACCGAAATACTGAGAAACACAGCCAGAGACTTCGGCTATACCCCAGAGTTCACCGTAGACGCCGAGGCCTGCGCAGACCTCGCCCTCTTAATCGCACAACGCTACATAGTCCGCCGCCGGGGCGACAGCGGCATGAAGGAACTCCTGGCCTCTTTTTCGCCAGACGAGGTTGCCCGCTCCTTCTTCAAGGATCTGGGAATTACCTTCATCTCCCCCATCGCACTTTATCGCCCCCTTTTCCAGCCCATGGAAGCCAGCCTTCGAAGCTTCACCGAGGCGAAGACCAAAGAGTCGCTCCACATCATCAGATCGGTAAGCGGAGAAATCCTGCGGCTGTCCGATGACATACCGGAGCCTAAAAAAGACTGCATGGCCGCAATCGAAGCCGCAGCGGCATTCCTGGCCGCCCTCGAAGGCCCTTCCCGCCTGGATAGCCCCTTGAGCCTCTCCTTCGGCGCACCCGCAGCCCCAGCGGAGTTCGACGCAGAGATACAAGCATTCTCAAACCTCGCCCTGCGCGCATATGCAAGGAGCGAAGCGGAAACCGCCATAAAAATCCGCGCCAAGAAGGCAAGAGAAGCGGCTGACCGACTGATCGCGCTTGCCGACTATGCAAAAATCTTCCCCTCGCACTCTGCCCTGCTTGAAAGGCTGGACGAATATGCCCGCGAACTGGCGGAGGCCAAGAGAAAAGCCAATATTCTGGACTTCAAGGACTTAGGTCTCTGCGCAGTGGAATCCCTGCAACGGCGCAAGGACATTAGATCTTTCTGGAAACAGCGCATCGACAGCATCATGATCGATGAGTTCCAGGACAACAATCAGATCCAAAAAGATCTGCTCTACCTTCTGGCGGAGCGAAAAGACAAGGCTTCAGACGGAATTCCCTCCCCTGATGAGCTGGAGGAAGGCAAACTCTTCTTCGTGGGCGATGAAAAGCAGTCCATATACCGTTTCAGGGGCGCCGATGTTTCGGTGTTCAAGCGCCTCGCCGAGGACCTGAGCCAGACCGAGTCCCCCGAGCCGGATCACGCCAGCCCCAGGGGACAACCGCACGATCAGCGCAAGCTCTGGCTTCCCAACAACTACCGCAGCTCCCTGAGTCTGCTGAGCTTCTTTAACCAATTTTTCGCCACGGTATTGGACGGCGGTCGCGGCGAAGGCGACTGCGGCGAATCAGCATACGGCGAATCCGGGGTGGCTGAATTCGACGGCGGATCCTTTGAAGCCGACTACAGGGCTATGGCAGGGGGTTCCAATTCCCCCGCCCTTAAGTCCTTCGCTTCATCCATCCGCTACTTCCTTCTGGAGAGCAACGGCGAGACGGAGGACGAAGAGCCGGAAATCGATCAAGGCATAGAAAGCGACGACGACAGGCTTGCCTTCGAAATAGCAGCCTTTATCCGCTCCTCTACGGGAGTGCTGAAGGTCCGCGCAGGCTCCGAGGCCGCCGGACAAACCCGTCCTTCGGAATTCGACGATTTCGCGGTATTGCTGCGCACAAGAACTCAACAGCATAGGCTGGAAAAAAACCTGCGTATGCTGGGCATACCCTATGAGGCTGAAAACCCCCGGGGACTCTTTGCCGAATCGCCGGCTAACGATATCCATTCAATCCTACGCTATGCTATCGACCCCACCGACAAGACAGCCTACGCCGCGGTACTCCGCTCCCCCCTGGTCAGGGTATCCGATGAAGCCTTTCTCGAACTCCTCACCGGCGGCGGCAACACTATACCCGGCGGCGCCCCTCCCCTTCCCGGCGTAGACACTCCTCTTCCAGACGCCGGCACTCCCCTCCCCGACAGGGACAGGGCCCTCCTCGGCCGCATGGAAGCTTTTTTCGAAGAATTGCGCAGCCTGCTAGGCATCCTTCCTGTGGCCGACCTGGTGGATTTCATCTGGCACAAGGCGGGCTTGCGGCTGGACATACTCTCACGCCCCAAGGCCCACAGCTTTCTGGAGCATTTTGACTACATTTTCCACCTCGCCGCCAGCATAGATCGGGAGGGCAAGGCCCTTTCCGCCTTCCTGGACATACTCGGCTCAGCCATAGGGGGCTCAGGCGAAACCCCGGAACTGGAGCATGTTCCCCGCAGACTCGCAGGAGGCGTGCGGATACTCACCATCCACAAGGCTAAAGGCCTTGAATTTCCCATCGTCATCATACCCTGGATAGAGAGCAGCGGCAGAATTGGCCGCAGCCAGAAGCTCTGGCAGATGCTTCCTCAAGGCCTTACAGTAGACATCAAGCCCTTCGACAGCCCCGGTACATCGGCAAAAAACATACTCTACGATCTGGGCAAGCAGCGCGAAGAAGCCATGGAAAAGGCCGAAATCAAGCGCCTGCTCTATGTGGCCTGCACCAGGGCCGAAGACCACCTTTTCTTCTTTGGAAAAAACCGAAAGCTGACCGACCAGAAAGGGCGCTCCTTCAAATACTATCTCGATGCATTCAGCGGCCTGTCCGGCGAGAGTATCGACAACGCAGGAAAGCCTGCCGACCATGTACCGAGCGAAACATCGGGCGCGGCCAGGGAGGCTTCGGCGCAGCGGCTCAAGTCCTTCAATCAAGCCTACGGGGAACGAAAAGCCCTGAAGCGCCGCTACCCGCGGTACAGGTTGAGCGTGACGGAGATAAACGCCGCGGCCAGGGAGGCTGTGCCCCTGGAAGACTCAGAACCCGGTACCGGCGCGCAGCCCCGCTCCCTGCCTCCAAAAGCCTTCGGCAGCCTCTGCCACGACATGACAGACTACGCAATTCGCCACGCCGGCGTCCAAGGCTACGCACCACCTGAAAACCTGATCCGCGACTTTGGCGCGGAGCTTCTGCCCCAGGCGATGCTGCGAGCCCGAAGTCTTGTGGAGGCCTTCCTGACTTCAGAATTCTGGCGAGAGACAAGCGCGTCTGCCATCAGGGTCCGAACCGAGGCAGCCTTCCTCTACGCCCTGGACAGGTTCTTTATCGAAGGCCGCATGGACCTCCTGATTGAGGATCGGCAGGAGCTTATTGTCCTCGACTTTAAAACCGACGAAGAACTCGACCCCCAAGACTACGGTGTTCAATTGGAGATATACCGGAGGGCGGCCGAAAGTCTTGCAGGCGGAAAACGGGCAAAAGCCTGCCTGTATTGGCTGAAAACCGGGCAAATTTTCTGGCAGGACAGCGCGGTTTCGGACGATGCGCTTGCGGCTTTCGCCGAGAAGACAGCCCTCGGCAAGCCTGGCCGGGAGCGGGCGGCCGGAGACCTGCTTGAATAGAACAAGGCCTGCAAGGCTATACTAGGATCGGATGAAGCCTATGGACAGCGAAGCTAAAACAGCGCCTGCGGCGCCGAAGATGTTTGAATTATTTCTCCTCCTGGCCAGAATAAACGCCATAACCTTAGGCGGGGGCTACGTCATCGTCCCCGTCATGGCGGCAAGCCTTGAAAAAAAGGGCTGGATGGGCGAATCGGAATTCTTTGACCTCTTCGCAAAAGCCCAGGCCTTTCCAGGTCCCATGGCGCTTAACAGCGCCCTGCTCGTCGCCTTGAAACTTTTCGGGCCAAAGGGAATACCAGCCGCCTTTTTCGGCGTAGTGCTGCCGCCCTTTCTCGCTCTCATACTCGTAAGCGGCCTTATACAGCGCTATGGATCACTGCCAGCCCTCAGGCGCTTCCTTGATGGCGCCGGGGCGGTCGTACCCGGCCTTATCGCCGCCATGATCTGGAAAAACGCTGTCAAACGATCATGGAACCTGCCCAGGATCATCGAAACCGCCGTGCTCGCGGTTTTGCTTATTCTTTTACCCCGCTTCAGCCTGCCATTGCTCCTTGCGGCGATCGTTATCTTCTATTGCATCGAGGGATTATGCAGATCCTCGAAATAATCTGGACCTTTTTAAAAATCGGGATAGTCTCCTTCGGAGGCGGCTGGTCCATCGTCGGTATCATCCACAATGAAGTCGTGCCCCGCTGGATCAGCGAACAGGGATTTCTCTCCCTGATAGCCGTAGCTCAATCCACACCCGGACCGATAGCGCTCAACGCGGCTACGATGATAGGCTGGGAATACGGAGGCTTTTTTACGGCCATGGCTGCAACGCTTTCGGTAGTTGCGTTCCCGGTCATCGCCATACTTACTGCCACCTACCTTGCGCGTTTCTTAAAGTTGCGCGCCGCCGCGCTCAACGAATCGTTAAAGACGGGCAGCATCGCCATGATGCTCATGGCGCTTTGGGGCTTAAAACCGACATCCGGCGATCCTGTGCTTTTAGCGATGGCCTTGGGAGCTTTCGCGTTAGCCGCCTTTACCAAGATCAACGCGTTGTGGGCAATACTAGGATCGGGTGCGCTCAACGCGATCGCCGGCCCAGCGATACGCGCCCTGCTTGGAATCGGCGGTTAATCCGTCCCACTCCGCCCTTACCGCTTTCAGCGCCCTTTCAAAATTATTGATTTCATCGAAACTCTTGGCCGGAGTAAGTTCCTGAGGCCTGGCGACGGCAAGAATCCTGGCCTGCCCGCGCTGGGCCATATACTCCTCCACATTATCCAGGGCGAACTCCCGCTGAGCAGGATCGTTGCCCGGTATCGCATACCCCGAATCCACATTCCAATACATAGCCCGGATCTCGTTCATAGCCTCGGCCAAGACGGCGGTTCGGTAAATTCTTATACCAACATTGGTGTAGCCAGTCGATGGCTGAGCAAAATCCGCGGCAGGGGCAGGCCCTGCGTTGGCTGCAGGCCCTTTCAGCTTGTCGTGGCCAAGTTGCCGGGGAATCCCGTCCTCATCCAGAACAATCGGATAGACAGGATTATCCACCGGCGCCGCAGGAAGCAGGAGGCCAAGATGGAGCCCCCGATGCTCCAGTTCTTCCATGCAGCGCAGCCCAAGCAGCACGGTAAGCGGTGAATTCGCGTCGCCTGCAAAATTGACGATAAGATATTTATACTTGCGCCAGCACCCCATAGCCTGGTATACCGCGTCGCCGTGACCCAGGGGCTTTCCCGAAGGCCCCAGACTCTGGCTATGGAACAGGACTTTCTCAGGATCTATGCCAAGAGGAAGCAGAATCTGCCTGCGAACCTCATCCTCCCAGCCCCTGATCACAACGCAGAGGTTTCCCACCCTTTTCAGCGCATCCACAGCGTAGGCGGCCAGGGGAATTCTGCCCTCGCCCTCTCGTATGTAATCGCGGACAGGAAAAAGTCCCCGCGGCCAATCCAGAGAAGAACTCCTTGCGGCTTCCAATGTCTGTGCGTCCAGGCTTGAAACCCAGGGTTCACAGCCACTCTGAGCAGCCTTAAGCGTCCGCTTCCAGCGCGTGCCGGCTCCCGCCAGAAGCGTGATACAACAGG
>JAVEYV010000031.1:0-13186 GCA_034003305.1 Spirochaetia bacterium
TAGATCTCGCACCAGCTCGACCAATTTATTTTCCGAGACATCTGACACATGGAGCAACTTGGGGTCTCTTTCGAAAATTTCTCGAACAACCGCCTGCCCTATGGAGCCGGCTCCCCCAATGACTAAAAATTTGGAAGCTCTTACAGTAGCGTCTAATTCTTTCCCCCAAGACACAATGTCCGAAGCGAATAATTCTCTATCTCGACCTATTACAGTGAGTATGGTATTGATCATTGCAACCTTCTTTCGTGATTTTTTCCATCAATGCCCGGCATGTGCCGAATTGCGCTCGCCTTACCAATGAGTGTTTCAGCAAACGCTAAATCCAGTTCCTCGTCGATGTCGATCGATCGATGTTTGGGCATTATGTAGGCATAGGACCGCGATTCAAGAAAAAACTCCCGCTTGCTAAAAAACTCGGCTGTGTCCACGATATAGATCGCTCCGTTTATTCTATAGAAGACAGGAAGGTCCTGGCTTCTGACTTTTTTCAACTCTGGTCTGATAAAATCAATCAACGAAGCATCGAGAGGCAATGTGTTGCACCATAGCGGAGAATGTTCAGTCTCGCATACCGAAACCACGTTGCGAGCTTCTTTCTCGGTGTAAAGGCGCATTGCCGCCTCTATATCTTCGCTTCCTCTAAGCGGCGATGTGGGTTGAAGCAGGATCAAGGTATCGAAGCTCTTATTAAGCTTTTCTTCATAAAATCTAAGGGCGTGTTCCGCCACGTCAACACTCGTGGCGGTATCGGAGCCAAGCTCCGCAGGTCGCAAAAATGGGGCTTCCGCTCCGTACTCCAGGGCTATGCTCCTGATTTCTTCGCTATCCGTGGATACGCATACCGTATCGATAAATGAACAGGCCAACGCCGCTTCTATGGTCCAAGCGATGAGGGGTTTGCCGCCTAGGGGAAGAATCGCTTTGCGCGGCAGCCTTTTGCTTCCTCCCCGAGCGGGGATTATCGCCAGTATCATTGAATTCCCCTTTCGAAGCTCTGGATCACGTCGCGATACTCCTTCCATTGTCCTATGTCGATATAATCATTTTCGTTGACCGGATAGGTGAAGACAGGTTTCCCTGCCTTCATTAACGATGCGATCAGGTCGGTCATGTGGAAGGGCTTCCCTTCGGGGATGTACTCTACGCATTCTCCGTTCAAAAGGTACACGCCTGTGTTGATAGTAAGGCTGAATTCTGGCTTTTCCTTTATGTCCGTCACCCTTCCGCCGTTTCCGAAGCTCACGACTCCATAGGGCATTTTAGTATGCTGAATGGATGACACGATGGTTATCCAGGCTCCGCTTCGTTCGTGAAAAGCCGCCACGTCGCGGTAATCGGCCTTTACGATAATATCGCAATTCGATACGAAAAAACGTTCGGGCACCTTCGGAGCCAACAGTCTCAAGCTTCCCGCTGTGCCCAAGAATTCTTTTTCCCAAAGGTATTCGATTGTATAATCCCTGGATATGCCGTCGAAATAGGCTCGTATCATCTCTCCACGGAAATTGAGTGTGAAATAGTAAGATCTTATGCCGTATTTCCGGAACTCGTCGATGATCGTCTCGAGTATCGTCTTGTCTCCTACGGGAATCAGCGGCTTAGGCAAAACCTTGGTGAACGGCGCCATCCTGGTGCCCTTTCCCCCAGCCATTATCACCAAAGGGTATTCGATGGGCGGCTCCTCGGCTTTTTCTCCTTCCGCCGCGTTCCCCGAAAAGAACTCTGTCCATGACACGTATCGCGCTATTGTCCGGTTTCTGGCCAGAATGGGAATGAGATCGAAATGATGATGCAGGAATAATTGCTTCGCTGTCTCCTCGTCATATTCTTCTTCGTAGAGCACCTTGGGCGATTTATTGTATACCTCGTCGATTCGCTCATCGAGGTTCTTCCCCGAAAGAATCGCTCTCCGTATATCGCCGTCGGTTAAAACGCCGCGGAATACGCCTTCGGCGTCCGCCACCAACAATACTCTTCGCCCCGAGATGTCCAGCTGTTTCAAGGCCTCTTTGATGGTGGCCGTTGGAGATACGAGGATCGGATCATCTTTTTTTACCATTCTATAACCTCGTCTGCTTCGTAGTTTCCTTTAGCCTTTCTGCCGACGACAAGATCCCACAATTCAGAAGGTATTCCCTTTCCTCCCGCGCGTTTTACCACGAGGTTTTCCGAAGTGAAGATTTCGCCCTTTTCTATACGCTTCGCCGCGACGATTGACCTTCTCACCGCGGGTTTGATTTTTTCTTCGCTTCGATTGGGTCTTTTTATACCGTCACCCAAGGCCAATTCGATGTTCCGTATCGCCTGAACCATTGCGGCAAGTTCCGAAGGCTCCAAGCTTGCTTTATGGTCCGGACCTTCCATGTTTCTATCCAAGGTAAAGTGTTTTTCTATGATTTCTGCGCCGAGGGTCGCGGCCGCTATTGGTATTTCTATTCCCAGAGTATGGTCGGAATAGCCCGTTTTAAGTCCGAAGGCTTTTTGCAGGGTTCTCATCGCGTTAAGATTGACTTCGCCCATCGGGCAAGGGTAATTGGTAGTGCAGTGCAGAAGACTTATCTCTCCCGATCCCGAATCGCTCAACTCCTTTATCGCTCGCTCCACCTCTCCGATCGTCGCCATTCCCGTAGACAAGGTTACTGGCAGATGTTTGCTTCCTATGGCGCGAAGATACGGGATGTTGGTGACCTCGCCGGATCCGACCTTTATCATGGGAAGCTTGAGTCTGTCGGTTAAAAAATCGAGGCTCTCTCGATCGTCGGGCGTGGATAAAAATAGAATGCCTATGGCTTGGCAATGCAGTTGCAGAATTTCGAAATCAGAGAATTTCAGTTCTAGGGCTTTCACCATGGCGAACTGGCTATCGCCGCCGCCCAGGTTTTTTTCCTGGTACTCGGCCATGGTCGCCGTCTTTGTCAGTATGTTTTCGGTTTTAAAGGTCTGGAATTTAACCGCGTCGGCTCCTGCTTTCTTTGCCGCGTCGCACAACTCGACAGCTAGATCCAGTTTGCCGTTATGATTGACGCCGGCCTCGGCGATTATGAACACTCCCATATATCCTCCTAATACCGGTATTTCAACACGTAGTTGGCGTATCGGGCGATTTTTAAAGGGTTCTTCGCTTCCCAGCGTTCGCATATTTCTTCGTACTCCTGCTTGAGAAATACCGGTTTAGCGATGAAGAACCAACTTGAAAACGACGAGAACTTCTTTTTAAAAGCGAGGAGGCTATTTTTAGGATCGGAGTCGCTGCCTCCTCCCAGATGGAACTTTTTCGCTCCCCGCCGCTTGAGTTCCAGGGCTGCCCTGTAGAGCATGAAATTGTTTGGATTCGCTTTTAGCAACTCCGGATCGGAGCCCGATAAATGATAATGTCCTAAGTCTTCATCGTGGAGAATAATGGCGCTCGACGCCAGCGCGCCGTCCTTAAGTACATTGGCCAAAAAACCTTTCCCCTCGAACGCCTTTGCGAGCGTCAAAAAATATGGTTCGTCGAAAAAATAAAACTCCTCCGCATTCAGGCGCTTCATGGTTTTATCATACAGCAGCGCAAACTCCCGGATCCTGGAAAATGAGTCGTCGACCTCGAATTCCATTCCCTGCTCTATTGCCTTGCGGATCGCGTTGCGGTTCTTGCCGTGAATTTGATCCGTCCATATCGAGGTTTCATCCGCTTCGAGGTCCATATAGACCGTTTCACGATCCAGGCTTACGGGAAAGGAGCCTTTCATAAACTCCACATTGTCCAAAAGAGGATGAAACCTAATCAATCCGGCTAAAATGCCGGCGTCTTTCGCCTCTTTAATCAAGGAAGCAGCCGCTCTATCAAAAAACCCGCCTTCCGCGCTGTTGCTTACCGGACCTCCGTATCCGTAGGGTGTTTCAAAATCGTAAAGCCCTCCCGATTCAGGAACAGGGCTTAGCAGCATGGGAAAAACGAAGGTTGAATCGTTTTCCTCGTATACGAATGCCATCGCCCGGTGATGCTCGTCTTCGTAAAGCCTTGAATACTCCTGAGTAAAATAGAGGTCTTTTTTTGTTCTGGGAATTTTCTCCAGGAACAGATTCCAATCATTGGTGATCATAACTTGCTCCCATCGCCCCCGCTTTTTCGAGCGCTTTTGCGATCCGACGCATGTCTTTCAATCCATAGCGTTGGTCGATCACCAGGCTGAGTTCATGATCACTTAAAAAACCGCAATACCCTTCGCCGGACAATCTCGGCCAATGAACCGGCAGGTAGATTCGCTCTTCCATTAGCATTCTTCTTACGATGTCTCGATTTTTCACAGCCACCGGTAGAGCTAGGGGAATGGCGGAAGGGCCAGCGGGAACCAAAGGCTTAAGTCCAATCGATTCGATCGCTTGCGAGAGGATAGAGAAGTTTTCTTTTCTTCGTTGTTTGATTTCTTCGTCAAGTTCTGGATTTCTTAATAACGCGGCCATGCGCCCCGCCTTCGCGATCAATTCTTCTTTATCGAAGATGTTTTCAGCGATCGTAAAAAGATCGAGATATAGCCTGTCCGATAGCTTTTTTTCGCGCGCGATAGACTTGATCAGCCCTCCGCAGGCTTTTATCGATCCCGCCTCGGAAGCCGGCTCTTCGGGAATTAGCGTATTCTCTCCGGCGAAGGCATAGGCTCCTTCGGGAACGGCCAGATATTTTCGATATCCCCCGAAGGCGTAATCGGCGGCCGCAGGTTTGGCGGCGAAGGGACTTTGTACAAGATCGGCAATCACGATTCCCCCAGAATCGCGCACCATGGCAGAAGTCTGCCCTATGTCAGTGAGGCCGAAATAATCCACCACAAGTATCAATCTACCCGCTGCGCGGTAAAGAAGGGATTTCTCGGGCGATAAGCCCTCACCGATTTTATATGTTTCGATTCGGAATCCTTCACGCGTGGTTGCCTCCGTTACCGAATCGCAGAGGTAATCAGGCAAAAAAATCGAGTCGAAGCCTGACTGGCGGACATGACGAAGTATCGCCCGGTAGGCCGCCCTACCGCTGGAGAACAGGGGTCCGCACTGCGCGGCTTCGGACATAAAATTCTGCGGATTCAGTTCGAATTCGCCGCCTATGGGGCGCTGATTCTCGAAGTGTTCTTTCATTTACATCCTAGCAGGGGGGCTTTTTCTCGAAAAATCCCGACGATTCGTTCGGCGCTTTGCCCATCGCCGTAATAGTGATCAGGGTCAGCTTTGGGAAAACCGGCCCTCTCCAACATGGAAAGGGTCTCTTCGATAGCCCGGGGGCTAGAATCGCAGGAATGGACATTCGTGCATAAATGACGCCCCTTTTGCCGCTCTCCTATGTTAAGAACCGGAATTCCGAACAATGGCGCTTCAACGATTCCGCTCGACGAGTTTCCCGCCATCAAGACGCATTCTGCCATGAACGATACAAATCTGCGCTGACCTAAAGACTTTTGGACCTTAAGTTTTTCCGGCACCTTTTCCGCCATCGACTCCAAATACGCGTTAATCTTTTGCCCACCGTGGTCCGCGTTCGCGTAAGTTGCAACAGAGATCATGTCCTGTATACCCAGAACGGCGTTTAGCGCTGCACGGAGGGTTTTCATGTTTTCGGAAGAGGATAGCTTCGTTTCCGGATGGTACGCAAATAGAGCCCATTTTTTCCCAGGATTCAACCCGAGATCGGCGGCGAGTTCCTCGCGGCTCATTCTTGGAAGACGCCTAATGTTATCCAAACCCGGTTCTCCCACCGCATACACCCGTTCGGGCTCCTCCCCCATGCTCACGAGACGTTCGGCCGATTTCTCAGTGCCTGGAAAGTGTAACGATGCCATTTTGGATACTGCATTGCGAATCTGATCGTCAATGGCGCCGAGTGTGATATCTCCCCCCGAAATATGGGCGATGGGAATCCGCATGACTAAAGCGGCGGAACAAATCGGAAGCAATTCATACCTGTCGCCTAAAACCATTAGCCAGTCGGGTCTTAGCGTTTCGAGCGCATCCGCAATGCCTATGGAACAGCGGCCCATTGACCGTACGAGCGAAACAGCGTCATCGGAGGCTAAGCCCATATCCACCCTTGCGTCGATGGCGAATCCGTCGGCTTCGATCTCCTTCCACGTCAGGCCGTATTCCGAAGATAAATGCGCGCCGGTTACGATAAGTTGCAGCGCCATATCGCGGGAATCCGCGATTTCCTTCATCACCCAACGCAACAGCCCGTATTCCGATCTGGCGGCGGTAACTACGCAAACCTTGAGTCGTCTCATAACCTCACGCTCGACGGTATATTCACCGTTCGTTCTTCAAACCATTCCGATACCGGTAATTCGCCTCTTTGACAGTGTTCGTAGGGAGGCAACTTATGCATCAGCACCCATATCGGCCTTGTCTGCACCCCGAAATCGTTCGATTCGCCGAGAAATTCGTCCCGGGCAGCCCTGTCCTCCAACAGTATCGCGTTTAGCCAATAATTGGATATGGCATCGTTCGGTTCCCTAAAAAATTCGACTCTCTCGGCAGCGAAGAATTCCGAATAACGTCGCGCGGTTTCTCGTTTGTTATCGAAGGTGCGCGAAAACAATTCCATCTGGGCGCAACCGATCGCTGCATTCACGTTCGGCATCCTGAGGTTGTAGCCGACTTCGTCGTGGTAAAACTCCCATCTGTGTTTTCGCTTAGCGGTTGTGCTTATGTGCCGTACGCGAATCGCCAGCTCGTCGTCGTCGGTGAGAATCATGCCGCCGCCGCCGGTAGTCACGGGCTTATTGCCGTTGAAGCTCAATATAGAAGCCTTTCCGAACGTTCCCGCATGCCTGCCTTTATACCTGCTTCCTATGGACTCGGCAGCATCCTCTATCAGCAAGACGCCGAAATCGCCGCAGATCTTGGCGATCTCGTCTACACGGGCAGGATGCCCGAAGGTGTGCATCGGCATAACCGCCGCAATGCGGCGACCGGTAGCAGCATCGACCAGCTTGCCGCCCGAAGCCACGGCGTTTTTGCCAAGCCATTGTTTTAAGCTTTCCGGACTCATTCCCATTGTCTCACGATCCACGTCCACGAATACTGGCATGGCGCCCGAGTGCCGTATGCCGGCTGCCGTGGCGGCGAAGGTGAGCGACTGGGTTATTACCTCGTCTTCCGGACCTATTCCCGCGGCTAATAAAACCATGTGCAGCGCCGCTGTCCCACTGACGATCGCCACGGCATTTTTAGCGCCTGTCAATCGCTTAACATGTTCTTCGAAATCGGCTACGAAACCGCCGACATAGGATACCAGGGTGCTGTCGATGCATTCGCCCAGATATTTCTTCTCGTTGCCTAAGAACCGGGGAGCGTGCAGGGGCACGGGGTTCTCGCCGGGATACAATTGTTTTATAAAGCGCAGTGTGTTTTTAATTTGTTGCTTATTCATGATTCTCTTTCCTTTATCTCGTACTAAAGCTTTTGGTTTTAGTCTATCCTAGCTCGGGGCTTGCGGCGTATTCTTTTTTCTAAAATAGCGGCAACCTCGGGCATAGCGGCGATCAATATCGCGAACTCAATCGCATACGCGAGCAGGATCCCAAAAACAAGACCCTGGACGGAGCCGATAAGCCATAATTTAAGTCGATTGGGTTCCGATGGGGCATCGGGTACCTGCGGCTCGCTCATGACGTAAAACATGGTATTTTGTCCCAGGGCATTCAAACCGACAAGATTAGCCTGTTCCCTGAGAATCTCTAAAAGCATGCGCCTTTCGATGAGTGTGCGCTCTAAAGTAACGTACTCCGCCGTCAGTTTTGAACCGCCGTCAACCAATAGATCAAGATTATGTTCCGATACTCTTATTGAAAAAAGCAATTCCTTCCTTCGCTCTAGGAGATTGGATAAAACCAGATCTTTACTTTTTGTATTCTTTTTATGCTCTTCTATCTGCAGTTCGATCAACGCGAGGCTCGCGCGATTACGAGTCAATTCGACCGCCTTTTCTCTGGGAATTGTTTGGCCGATAAAAACGCCATGATCTGTTATAAAGGCATTGAGCGATTCCTCTAATTCTCCCAGTTCTTTTTGAACCGCTGCGATTCTAGTGTCGAGCAACTCCGCGATGCCGATCGCTCGATCCGCGTCGACAATCTTAGATCGTTCTATCATGGTTTCCATAACCGCTCTAACGACCTGTTCCGCCCGATGCGGATCGGTGTCGGTGTAGGTTATATTTATAACAGAGGCAGGAGAGACGAAGCCCACCTGAAGCCCGTTCAGCACTTTTCTGATGACAGCCTGCTCAGAATCCGCCGGAATCCCGAAAGCTTTGGGAAGGTCGAGTTTTTCCGAAACCGCGCGAATACTGTCGACGCTTATTGCGAACAATGCTGCGGCTTCGCCTGAAAAGCCCACCAGCGGTTTTCCTGAAAGCTCCAAGGCGCTTGAGTATTCCGAAGTGGCGAGGGCGCTGAAAAGCCTTCCCGTGTTTTCGCTTCGAACCAGCACCGAAGCGGTGGATGAGTATCGATTGGGCAACCAGCTTTTAGCTTGGGGCAGCATGGCCGAAAACGCGAGAGCTATTCCTGTTGCGGCGGCGCAGAGAATTGCGATAATCGCGATCATTTTTATCCGTTTCAAGGGTACGGCGAACAAAAATCCGAGATTTACTTTCAGTGATCCTGTTACTTTAGGAACCGTCATTTTCGCTCCGTTTTAGCGGATTCATGCAGAACGCGTCTCATATTCTCCGCCAATATGCTCCGGTCGTAGGCTCTTGCCAGGGCAAGACAGTTCAAGCTGATTCGCCGGAACAATTCCGTGTCAGTTTTTAACGCGAGCAGCTTATTCAGCATATCGTTACCATCTTCCGGAATAAAGCCGACGCCTGCCCGAAAATCCTCAACAATCGATAGCGCTTGCCCCTCCACTCCGAGCAGTATCGGTATACCCATGGCCGCGGACTCGAAGATTTTGGAAGGAATCACGTTCTTGAACGCAGCTTCTCTTTTTAAGGGTACCAGGGAAACGTCTACCAAGGACAAATAATCTGCAACCTTTTCCTTCGATACGGCGTCCAGGAAAATAATGTTACCGGTTTTTAGGTTATGCGCCTGAGCTACGAGCTGTCTCTTCGTAGCCCCGTCGCCGATGAATAAGAACACCGTATCCTTGTCTTTGAATTCGGCTATATCCTTAATTAAAAGGTCCAAGCCATGGGCCATGCCGATAGTGCCGATATAGCCAACAACGAACTTCCCCGCCAGGCCCAGGGTACCCAGCAACGCAGGGTTCTTTTCACGCGGATAGAACAGATCGAGATTGGATCCGTTAGGAATCACTTCGATTTTAGTCGCGTCTATGCCGCGTCGTACAAGGTTCTTTTTAAACGCATCGGTGAGCGCCACCACACGGTGTGCGTCTTTATAGAGACCTAGCTCTATCAGTTCGAGCATTCTTATCGCAGGCTTTTTCTTCATGGCCCCTACGGCGACAATGGATTCGGGCCAAAGATCACGCAGTTCGAATAGCCAAGGCACTTTTTTTAGGTGCGACAGAAGAAACGCTGCCCAGGTCGTGAAAAATTGCGGAGACGTGGCTATAATGAGATCGCATTTTTCCGACAGCCCGAACAGAAAAGCGCTGACGGAAAAACTCAGATAATCGACGATCCTTTTTATAAACTTCGCGTTAGGGGCAATATAGCTCCAAACCCTTATAACCCTTATACCTTCCATCATCTCTCTATGGATTATTTTATTGCTGTAGCCAGGATACAAAACTCCGCCAGGGAAGTTCGGCTCGCAGGTTATTACCGTCACATCGTCGCCTTTTTTCACCCATTCTCGACAGTGCTCGAACGTTCGTGTAGCCGGGGCGTTATACTCCGGCGGAAAGTTGTCTACTATGAATACTATACGCATCGGTATCCTTGATCCTATTGGAGAACATCAGAATCCAGAAAAAGACGATATCCGTAAAGGATATACCCCAGAATATTCCGTATTGATACAGCGATAGAAGCAGGAACGGTAGCAAAGCCAAGGCGTTTGTCTTTTTTATGTTCAACGCTATGAGGGGTATGTATAAAAGAAATATCGGAACGCCGTGGGTGGCTAGCATTTCTATAAAAGAGTTATGGACATGCTCCATCGACGCGTTGTACGCGTAGAGCGGCGTCAAGTACTTATAACTGGAATTGCCGGTAAATAGGTTGTCGGCGATATGCCTGAAACTCTGTCCCCATAAAACATCGCGATACGATAGATCAAGCGCCCCCATGCCCCTGGAGAATTGGTCAAAAACAATTTTGCCGAGCCCCATTTTCCATCCGACGATCGCCAAAAGCAGTATTGATATAAGCTTTAACGCTAAGACCAAGGGTCTTTTATTGGAAATTAGGAATTTAAGTCCAAGCATAGCCCCCACGGCGACGATTGAGGTTCTGTTGAAATTCGCCATCAGAGCGATCAGCATCAAGGCAAAAAGGAGAATATACTTTTTGCTCTTGAAGCCTTTTAGTGTTATAAACGCTAATCCGCAGAGCAATTTGAAGGCGACCGTCGAAGAGCTCGAGGAAAGTCCCATCGGGCGTATGAAATATATATACGTTATGCTATCGAACTTCTTAAAATCGGGGTGTCCGCGGAAAAATGTATTCATCCCGAGCGTGAATTGAAGGATCACAATCGCGGCTTCGGCTGCTATCAAGAGCAAAAGCGTATCGAAGTCCTCTTCATCTAAATTGAAAACGATGAAAAATGTCAGGATATGGAGAAAGGTGAATGGAATAGCGTCCGAAAAACCAGAGGCCTTTCCGATTCCGACGATGTTGTTCAGGGTCGAAAACAGGGCGAGCGCGAGCAGGATCGTAAAATTCCTAAGGGAGCCGTCGGAACCCTTAAGCTCCCATTCCCGCCTTCGGAACAAAATAGCGGGAATGGCCAGCAGGAACAACGCTTGCGGCATTTTATAGAGCGTCGGCAGGAAAAGCAGCAGCGCGGTCATTCTATTGTTGCCTCGGAAAAAACCATAAAGCGATTCCTAGGATCTTTTTTCATGGTAGCTATGCAACGATCGATGGTTTCCAGCGAAAAACGTGACTGTGCCTTCGGATGGCCGATTACCACAAAATCGGCGTTTGGATTTTTATTAATTGCCTTGAAATACGAATTCTCGATGCTTGCGCTTCTATAACCGTCGCAAGAAATCGGCGCAACGGATTTTTTTAGAAACTTTACGAGTATCTCGCGTTTCGATGAGCCGATGGGAGATCCGTCCCCAAACTGGGAAAATCTTCCTGAATTGCCTCTGCTCAATAGCTTTGTCGCTGAGAATTTAACGAAAAACCAGGGGCCCAATGTCTGCGCGCCTATGGGTATTTCTAGGAACCGCCCGCCGCGATCCTCCTTGGACGGATCGTCGGAAAACCGCCAGCGGGAATCTGCGGGAGCGGTTTTAAAATCATACTCATGCGTTCCCGTGCTGGAGAAAGCGCCGGGAATCACCGTCGAGTCTATTCTTATTCCCGCCTCCCACAAGGCCTCGGCTATGTGCTTGAAAGGTTGTATGCACCATCCTCCTGCCCGGTATGCCAGCGCCCTGCTTTGGGCGATTTCCTCCAGTGTCCGCGCGTATTCCAGAATTATCTCCCGCGCTTCGGTTTTGCTATAATCTTGTAGCCGATATCTTTCGTTATCGTGTTTCCAGTTTCCGCCATTATAGATCGCCCCTCTCCATCCCGGGTGTACGTGAAGCTGCACCTCGTGCTTGTTCCGTTTGATTGTATCGATCTGTCGAAGCACAGCGTCATATTCCCCTTCCAAGGCCGGATAATGAACCCGATCGCTTGCGAGCCTTGCCAGGTATCCGCTGTCCACAAAAAACACGAAGCGAACCCCATGTGTTGCGGCAATCCGCATCAAAGCCTCCGTCGGCCTTATGATGCAGCGTTCAGGACTCCCTGATGAGTTGCCAAGGAAAAGCTCGTAATCGAAGGTGAAAAATATATTCACTCTGTCGCCTTTATTTGATCGATCGGATCCTCGTAGGAGTATCCACGTATACCTAAATAGGTTTTCGTTATTGCATTGAAAGCCTGGAATTTCATCCGATCGAATATAACGCGGAAGGCCCATCCGCTTCTTAGCGTAGCCCCGAAACGACTTTTAAACCGTTGTATTCCCTCAAACTTGCTTCCCGGCTCCACTCGCAGCCGCGCGCCAACAAGATCGTATGTGCCCACGCCCTGCGCTTTCATGTCCAGCATGACATGGTATTGGAGCAAATTCAGGCTTCCCGCTTGAGGATGCTCGACGCTGCCTCCGTACATATAGTATGCCCGCTCCTGGTCGAATACGATCAAAGCCGTGCCCTGCAAGCCGCCTTGCGCATCCAAAGCCAGGTAAAAACGTACATTTTCGAAAAGATTTTTTTGAAGCTTTTGTAAATAGCCGACGCTTGGAAAATGAATAGAATTTTGACGTTTTAAGGTTTCTTTGATATTCGCATATATCAAATCGACGTCGTCTGTTGTCGTTATTCGCGCTCCGTCTTTCAGCGCTTTGCGCACGACATTGCGATGCTTACCGTCGAAGGAAGCGAGAATCGCTTCGGCGTCCGGACCGAGATCGATCTCATAGGTACCCCAGGGAACGCATTCCGCGCCATCGGGTCTTGACGCGAAAACGACGTTGGCCTGGCTTTTTGCTATGAAATCGCATATTTTCTTTTTTTTCAAATACTCGATACTGTCTTCGAGAAATTTTTTTTCTTCCTCCGGGCCAAGAACATGCAGTCTGTCTTCAATGGTTCTTACTCGATCGGTGAAAACCATACGGGAGAATACCGCTCGTTTATCCAAGATGAATGGAA
This sequence comes from Spirochaetia bacterium, assembly GCA_034003305.1. Taxonomy (GTDB): domain Bacteria; phylum Spirochaetota; class Spirochaetia; order Treponematales; family Rectinemataceae; genus UBA2256. The sequence continues at coordinate 12,826 of JAVEYV010000031.1, forward strand.
TATAATAGTTATTGTTTCGTATCCACCCGTAGTATTCGCTCTTGGCTTTAAGGTACGATTGCCGAGAAAGCACAGGCATTTCCTCGGCAGTGAACTCAGGGTGCGTTTCTATGCTGATCACCGATCCGCCTCTTCGAGATTTTTTAAGAATACTACCGGATCGGGATTGAATCGTTTGACCAATTCCTCGACATCCATGTCCCACCAACGGCTTTTCACCAATGCATCTCGAATCTCTTCGGGAAATCTCATCTTCACAATCTTGGCGGGTATTCCCGCTACAATCGCGTAGGCCGGGACATTCTTCGTAACCACGCTTCCCGCCGCGACGACCGCGCCGTCGCCCACAGTAACTCCGGCT
>JAVEYV010000032.1:0-12986 GCA_034003305.1 Spirochaetia bacterium
CGAGCGCGGCCCCAACGGTTCGCCCGGATGGGTCCACGTCGTTAGGGACGAGCGATGATGGGCGAATTTGGGTTGACTCCGACACGAACGAGCTTTATGTGTGGAGTGGAACCGCGTGGGTCGCGGCGGGAAGGACGCCCCCGGTGGGAACGATATACTTTCAGCTCGCGGGGAAAACCGCCCCCGCGACCCTCTGGGGTGGGACCTGGACGGACGTGAGCTCGACCTACGCGGGGTGCTTTTTTCGGGCAGCGGGTGGGAGTGCGAGTGCGTTCGAGAGCGGGAACCAGGCGGCGAATTTGAGTGCCCATACTCACTCCACTCCTGCTCATGTTCATAATATAGATGCCGCTACGGGAACAACTACAGGATCTAATTATCAACTAGTTGACACCGATGGAACAACCCTAAAAGCTGGCACAAAAAGCACTAATGGCACGGGATATGTAACAGTGGACAATATTAGAACCGCGGCTTCATCTGCGGGAACTTCGGGTTCTACAGGATCGGGAACGGACAACCGCCCCCTCAACCAAACCATCAAAGTCTGGGAAAGGACGGCATAACGTGAGAGCCCCTATGTGGATCATCCGGGAGGGGTGGGTCGTGAAGGAAGTTATGAACTCGTTCTCCCCTCCGAACGTCGAGCTTCGGGATGGGGAAGCACTCTTCGAGGTCCCCGACGGGTTCGAAGGGTCCCCCGGGGAGGACGTCCGCTTCTTCGACGAGGAGGGGAAGAGGAAACCTTTCGAAACCCTCCTCGCTGAGGGACTTGTGGAGCCCCTTCCGCCTCCCCCGAGACCCCCTCGCGTTCCTAGGCGGGTGAAATGGGCGAGGAAGGTTATGGGGTTTATGTTAAAGGGGGTCTTTGGATGAACGCGAACTCATATTTTCGGCCCGCCGCAAACCCCGTCAACGTTCCCTTTCGCCCCCTCAGGGGGGGGATGCGCCCAGACCTCTCCCCTACGGAGCTTGACCCGACGCAGATGCTCTCAACCCAAGGGGTGATTGCGCACACGACGGGCCTCCGGAGGGTGCCCGGAGCGGTGGCGGAGTTTAACGGCGCCCTCGCGCCCTACCCCCCCGTCCTCGGGTACTCGACATTCTTCGAACTCGACGGGACGGAGATATACGTTGTGTGGGACTCGAAATTCCTCTACACCGCCTCAGGGTCGGGGTTAACGGGGGTGTACTCGACGTACTCGGTGGGGACGGCGAAGACCTCAGGGACCCTCCTTGTTGCGACCGCCACGGCCGCCTTCACCTCGGCCGCCTCCGACCTTAAGGTGGGGGACGTCGTGGCCGTAGGGGCGGGGGCGTCCTTGGAGGTGATCGCCGTGGCGGGCTTAACGAGTACGAACGTGATCACCCTCGCCTCGACCCCCACGCTCACTCACGCCGCGCTCTCCCCCTACGCCGTTAGACGGAGTTTCGCCGCCTCCGCGCCCGAATACGTGGACGCCGTCGAGGTCGATAATAAGATCGTCATGACAGACAGGGTACGCCCGCTTCAAGCGTATGACGGGGCCAACTTCGGGGTCTATGACGCCTCCCTCACGTTCTTCGCAGGGTGCGTGGCGTATCACGCGGATCGCCTCTGGGTGGGGCGCATAACGGACGACCTCGGGGTTCACAATCAACGGGTTATGTGGAGTTCGATCCTCGACCGTACCGATTTCGGGATCGTGGGCGTGGAGCAGTTCGTGGATCGCCCGTACGCTCCGGGCGCCCTTCTCCGCCTTGTCCCCCTAGGCCCCTACCTCGTCGCCTATTACGAGGACGCGATTGACTTTGGGAGGCCGACTCAGGTTGCGGGGGACGACCTCCCGATATCGTTCGCGGATCGCCTTCAGACGGGGGGGATAGGACTCATTGGGCCGAGGGCGATAACGCCTTGGCTCGATGGGCACTTTTTCGTTGGACAGGATGATATCTACTACCTCGGGTTGAGTGGGGGGTTCGAGAGGATTGGCCTCCCCGTCATCGAGCGCACCATAAGACGATGCCTCTTTCCGGGTTCGATCTGGGTCGTCCCCGATGTGACCCGGAACAGGATTGTGTTCGGGTTCCCTGAGTCCACCCCCGACATCACAAAGCTGTGGTCGTTCAACTACCTCACGAAGGCGTGGAGCTTTGAGGACACGCAGGTGTCGAGCATGGGCGCGATATGGGGCCTGGGGGGGACGATCTCCGCCCTGGATGCCCTCTCGGGAACGATCTCGGGACTTGACTCCATCTCGGGGAGTATCGCGGGCCTGGGGAACTCGATCCCCACGAAGGAGCTCATAATCGGGGATCCTTCCGGATATGTGTGGAGAACCTCCGATGACATAGCCCTCGACAAGGATGGGAACCCTATCCGGGTCGTTCTCGAAACGGGGGACTTTGACTTCAACGAGCCCGATAAGGTTAAGAGTGGGTACCGCGTATCCCTCAAGATAGATAGAACCCTTTCGGATGATGTTGCATTCGTCGTGGAAGGGAGTACGAATGAAGGGGTCTCGTGGACGACCTTAGGGACGCTCACGATCTCGGCGGGGAGGGACGAAGCGTATGTGAACTTTGCCCTCACGGGTTCAACGCTACGGTTCCGCTTCACGAGCGTGAGTGAAGTCCCGACCTACGTTGTCCTTGAGTATGTCGTTCGCCTCCGGGGACGAGGGCTCCAAGCGCACTCAGGCGCGACGGACTAGGGGGAGGGGGGATGAGATGATCTACATTGGGATGATCGAAGAGGCGCTCACGATGGATCTCAACGTGGTTCCCCTCACGATGACCCTTCATGCGAAGCTCGAAAGAGCGCTCGCGGGGGCGTCTTCGGAGTGGGCGAGGAGGATGACCCGGGAGAAGAGAGCCCTCCTTGAGAGCCTCATGGGAGCGAAGGTGATCGTGGAGGCCCCGTGGGGGATCATCTACGTGGACGAATACGAACCTCGGTGGAAGCTCTCAGGGCATGGGATCTTTTGGGGGAGGGAGGTTGTGAGAGCCCACGACTCGTTCCGGGTTATCGCGAGGGCACTCTTCCATGGGAGCGACGTGAGGAGGATTGAGATCCCCCTCCTAGGTCCGAGTCGAGGGGTAGGGAGGGTTCTCGCGGGAGCGGGGTTCACGTTCGAAGGGATCCTCCGGAAGGGCGGGATCGACGCATCCGGGGTCGTGACGGATAAGGCGATATGGAGTATCCTTAGGGAGGAGGTAACGCAAGATGGGAAGTAAACCAAGCACAAAACAGGTGGGGAAGGAATATACCGACGCGGGGGTGAGCGCCCTCACGAACGAGGCGAACTTTGGCAAGGCGGGGATGGAAGGAGCGATTGCGGGGATGAGCCCCGTCACGGCGGGGAACGTCGGGTTCGACCCCAACGCGTATTGGGGGAACTTCATGGGCCAGGCGGGGGACCTCCAAGGACTCGTGATGGGCCCTCAAGGGGATCTCCAACGGGGACTCACGGCGAGGGCGGGGGAACTCGCGACCCAGGCCACCCAAGGCGCCGCGTCGAACCTCTCAGGACTCGGATCGCTGTATTCGGGAGCGACCCTCAAAGCTGCGGGGAACGCGAACGCCCAGGCCTTCGGGGACGTGGCGAACACTCTCGGGCAGCAATCCCTTAACCTTTATGGGAATCTCGCGGGGCAAGCGATGGGAAATTCGCTCGGGGCCCAGGGTCAAGGGTTAAGCGCGATGCAGGGAAATCAGAACGCGGATCTCCAAGCTCAGATGGCGAATCAGCAGAATTCGTTGGGCCTTGCGGGCCTCTATGGAGGGCTCTACGGGCAGGGGGTTGGAGGGCTTGCGCAGTATGGGACACCGACGTATGTTCAGGGCCAGTCTGGGGGAATTGGGAGTATGTTTAGCGGCGCTCTCGGAGGAGCTCTTGCGGGAGGAAGTATCCCCGGAGCGGGATGGGCCGGCGCTGGAGTAGGCGGAGCGCTTGGGGGACTTGGTGGGCTATTTGGATAATCGGAGAAGGGGGAGAAGATGCCTGTAGTATATAATGCGCCTCAAGGGTCGAGGGGAGATGAGTGGTTATCGTTTGGGGTGAACGCGGCCCAACTTGGGCTCCAGTTCAAGGCCCAGAAAGAGGTCGAGCGCCAAGCGAAGGTGAGGGAGAAGTGGGACGCTTTTGGGGCGAAGGCGAAGGCCCGGGGGGAAGACCCGTGGACAACGTTATCTCATGACGAGACCGCGTTTCGGGAACTCTATACCGACATGGGCTTCTCCGAGGAGGCCGTGGAGTCTCAATGGAACGCCCTCAAGACGGACCCGGCTACATGGAAAACCCAATCGGAAGTCGAGATGAACAAGATCATGGGGAAGGGGGCGCCCGCCCCGGAGGACCCTTCCGTTCAGAGCCTCGTTCCGCCCCCTGCGACTCCTCCTCAAGAGGATTACGCGGGACCTTGGGGAGGGGCGAGGGCCCAGACTCCCGTCCCCACCCCCACTCCCTCTCCGGGACCTGGGGTCACGGAGAGAAACCCTCCTACCCTTCAAGGGCCCGTTCCCCGTGTGAAGGGGGCCCTGGTCCCCTATCCCGGAGGGGAACCCCTTTCATATAACGTGGGGGCGATCCCGCCCTCCGTTTCGTCCCCCCTCCCGACCCCTTGGGTGGGGAACCGGGGAGAAGGGTATGGGATGCAAACCCAAGCCCCCGGAGGGGTTCAGGGGGAGGCCCCCGCAAACGCCCCCATGTCCCGAGGGGGAGCGTATCAAGCGGCCGCGAACGCCCGGAAGGCGACCTCGATGGATGAGGGGGTCCCGGCAGCCTCAGCCCCCTCTAACACCCGCCCTCAAGAGAACCCCATCATGAACGCGGGGGACTTCGAGGGAGGAGTTCTCCCTGCTATCCCTGGGGCGGAGAGGTTTCAGGTTCACGAGAACATGGGGGGGCAAGGCGGGCCCGTTCAAGAGAAATATGTGAGTGAGTTCGCGGGGATGGGACCCGATGCGAAGGAACGTCTCCGGAAGGGGATCGGGATGCCTCCGAACGTTGTGGGGGATGCGAAGGCGGAGGAAGGGTTCATCGCAGAACGCGTCGCGTCGAGCCCCCTCGCGAAGGATCTCGCTTTATCGACCTCGGCGGTTCTCTCGAAGGGGGCCGAGGCGACCGACCCGAAGATCGCTCAGGAAGGGGTCACCCTCTCGAAGGCGATGGATGCGGCCGCGTATGCGGGCGAGACGGGGGACATGAAGGCGTACCGGGGGGCGCAAGCGGAGGCGATCCGGGCGTCCCGACGCTACGCCTCCTACGTCGGGAGAGTTATCTCAACGGCGGAGTACGAGGACATATCCCGAACTCCGGAGGGGAGGAAATTTCTCGCGGATTCCTTCTCCCGGAAGCTAAGTGACCCCGCATGGAGAGCGTCCTACGCCCTTGTGCATCCAGAGAGTGCGAACATAATGGAAGCGATAGGGAGGGAGAACGATCCGGCCTTCAAAGCCCTTGCGGAGGGAAGGGGGGCTCTCGAGAACGCAAAGACCCAAGCCGAACTCGCGAAGGCTCAGGCGGATATCATAAAAGCGAACCTCGGAGTGAGGGAAGCGGAGATGGGGCTTGAGGGGAAAAGGGAGGACCGGGAGGCACGGATCGCGGAGCGTGAACTTGATAAGCAGATTAAGGGGATTGCCCTCGAGATTGCAAAAACCGATCTCGCCCGGGCCCAGGCGATGGGGAAGGACGGGGACATCTCCAAGCTCGACTCGAAGAAGCTCGACATCGCGAACTCTATGATCACCCTCTCCACAAAGGGGAAGGAGCCCAAAGAGTATCTCCAGGACCCCATGTTCCAGGAAGCGGTGAGGAGTATAAACGAGGTCTTCAAGCGGAATGGGCTTCCCGAGATGGAACCGGGAGAGGTTGTGAGCTCTCCTTGGTGGAAGTTCTGGGAGGCCGATAGGATTGTTAAGGGAGGGACCCCTTCGAGTCCCGGGGTTGCGGCCCCGACCAACGCCACCCCCGCTCCCATGACTCCGTTAGAGAAAGAGCTCCGTCTAGAGACAGGTCTATAGAAAGGAGGCCGTATGCCCACGCCCGAAATCCTTAACGCCCTTGAGAGTAACCCGAAGTTCGCGGCCCTCCCCTATGAGACTCAACGCCGCCTCCGGGCGGAAGCGTTCATGAAGGCCTATGGGGAGGATCCGAGGTTTACGTCGTTGGAGGACTCCCGGAAGGAGGCCCTCCTTACGGATTACGTCTCCCGTCCCCCCGTTTTTGAGAACCCCCAGGTTGGGAAGGAGGCCCAAGCGCTCCTCGATGAGCTTAAAAGTGGGGACTCTACGGGTCGAGCGAGGGCGATTTTTGAGGGAACGGCGGGGAATTTTCTACCCCTACGGGTATGGTCAGCTATACAATATCTCCGCCCAAAATACCTCCCCATCCTCGGGGAGCAGGATAAACGGGATGCGATCATATTGGAAGGTTCTCATGACTCGCTTTATGGACGGGATGGAGCAAAATTTCGGGAATGGTCTGCCTCTGTGAACCCGGGACATGGGCTCGCGAGATTTGTAGGGGCCGCAGGAGGGGTGATGGGATCCCTTCTTATGTGGAAAGCGTTACCCTTCATGAAGGCCGCGCAAGCGGGCGCGACGGAGGCGATCTCGAAGTTCGCCGCCTCCACGACTTTGCGCTCTCAGGCGGTGAGGGGGATCTTAGGGAATTTCGCCACCAACACCCTCGAGGCGATCGGCCTTACCGCCGGGAACATGGTGGAAAAGGTGTGGGACGAAGGAGGGGGGAAGTGGAATCTTGAGGAGGTTGCGAAGACCTACGGGGAGAACGCGATCATCGACTACGCCATCGGGACGGTGACGGGGGTTGTGTGGCCCTTCGCGAAACTCACGGGGAAGGCGCTCGGAGAGGTTGTGCTCCCCCGGGGAAAGGGCTCCGTGACGAAGGACATCATATCGGGCGGGGACGTAGATCGCTTCATTGCGAACGCAATCACGGGGGATCTCCCCCTTGAGGTGAGCGAACGTCTTCCCGCGTTTTATGCGGATCAAACCCGGGCACTCAAGGAGATGGGGGATCTCCAGAAGGCGATAGGGAGGGATGCCGCCCTCCTGAACGAGAGCCCCTTCTACCGGGCAAGCGTCACCGCGAGGATGGCGGGGATGGAGCTCGGGATCAACGAGGCGGGACTTCCGAATCTCCGGAAGATCGACGACGTTATGAATAACGTCGATTCGCCCCGGACGTTCAAGTCGATGGGCGACGTTCATGAAGCGATCGCGGAGGATCTCGCGACCCTTATCGAGAATCACCCTAAAAAGTTTAAGGTCGCGGACTATGGGCCCGAGGCTCCTCTCATTCAAGGGGTTCTCACACGGAGAGGGGTTCTATCAACGTTACCCGAGACGAAGGGGATGACCCCGGCCCCAAAGCGTGATTACGTGACGGGAACGGAAGCGAGCTCCCTCCTCACATCGAGTGCGGATCGCGCCTTCCTCGTCCGGGTCGGGGAGGAAGGGGTCCCTGTGGGCGCTCTTGTGCGCGACCCCGCCGGGAACGCGATGGCGATTGTGACGAAGGTGGCGACGCCTTCCGAAACCGAGATCGCCCTCAAAGCCGCGATGGTTCAGAAAGCCCAAAACCCGCTTCTCAAGGAGAGCGTGAGGGATATGAGGCTGGACTCTCTCCGGAGGGCGGGATATGACGCCGCGACCCTTCCCGATGGGACGACGTTCTCACTCTATAAGGGGAATGTACGTCCGATTCGGGAGATCGGGGAGGCGAAGGGGATTGGGAAGGGTGTGCCGGGTTCGAGCGAAGCGGGGTTCGACACCTTCATGAACGTCGAGACCCGGAAGATGTATAAGGATGCGGAACTCGCAAGGGATCCTAGGAAGGCCTCGGCGCTCATCTCCGGGAGAGGGGATCTCGACGCCCCGAGGGTGGGGCGTTACGCGGAGGTCGTTCTCCAGGACATGGGGAAGGCGGATGTGAAGGTGAGGGTTGAGGGGGTGGAGGGGATCTCGAAACTCGACGCGACCCTTAACGGGGACGTCCTTAGTGTGAGGATGCCCACCTCGATCCCGATGGAGGGGAGGCGGGACGCACTCCGCACACTTATGAAGACGCTCAAGGATGTGGAGCCCGGGTCGAAGGTTCCACGACGATTCTCGGCGTCCGCGTCCCGCGCCCTCCGGAAGGTTGAGATTCCCGGGGACACCTTCGACGCGAAACGTGCGTGGGCCGCTGCGAATGTGGAGAAGCTCGCGGGACGGCGTTTGGAAGACCTCGGAGGGGGGAAGTTTAAAATCGCCGAGCGCGGGTTCGAATCCCTCGACGATGTCGCCGATTATCTCGTCACCTCCCGCCTCACCCCTGACGTTGTCCGGGCGTCCCTCGCGGAAGAGGGGTTAAAGTGGAGCGGGAAGCGGGGGGCGTACACCGTTACGGATGCGGGCGGGAACGTGATCGCGAAGGGCGCGAGCGTCACCGAGGTCTTGGGGGAGATGGGATGGAGACCTAAGAGGATCCCTTCCGAATTAATGCCCGAAGTCGCGGTCGTGGAGGGTGGGGCGGAGATCACCCAGACGAAGGCGTTCGTCACGGGCTCATATCCAAAGCTCATGAGATATATGGATAGGTTCGAGAACTTCAAACTCGAGGAAGAGAAGCGGGTCCTCGCTCGCGTTCCGGATGCGATGATGCTCGCCCTCCCGACCCGGAAGTTCGAGGTCGTCGTGCCCGGGGCGGGAATCCGCGAGACCTTCGGAAGCGCAAAGGAGGCGAGCTGGTTCCTCCGGGGGGGATGGGCGCAATACGAAGGGGTGAAGAGGGTCGCCGCGAGGAAAGGCCTCGATCTCTCCGTGGAGAAAGGGGCCTACGTCGCCCGCGTTGGGGGGGAGACGCTCACGGCGGAGTTCGGGGACAAGAAGGCCCTTGCGAAACTCCTTAAACGCCTACCCGATCCGCAAACCCTCCCGTCCCTCATCGGGGAGGAGGCCGAGGCCCTCATGAGAAAGCACGGGATTGAACTCGGGGGTATGGGACCGCTTTTCAACCCTTCGAACCCTCCCTCCTTCTCCCCCACCCGGACGGTGGGTCCCCTCTCCATCGCCTCCTCCCTCTACCCGACCCCTCTCACGAAGTGGATCGAGAATGGACTCCGCTCCACCGGTCACCCCGAACTCCTTAACTCGTTCGATAAACTCGTGGATCGCTTCCGGGTGTTTAACTCCGAGCACACAAAGTGGAGGAGGCTCATAAGGGAAACGATCTCCCCGAATGGGAAGACGCTCTCCGACAAAAAGCTCGTGGGCCTTAGGTGGTGGATGGAGGCAGACACCCCCGCGAAGAAGGCGGGGATCATCGAGGAGTATAAACTCGATGACGTGGACCTCGGGGTGGGAGAACGCCTTCGGGACATCTGGGGACGGAACCCCGGAGATGGGCTCTATGGGCTCTTTGGGATAGATCCGTTTAAGTATCAGACCGACTATATCCCTCGGCTTAAACGCGCTGTGGCGGATATGAAGGCTAAGGGGATCGCCCTGGAGCCCGAGAACATCTTCGCCCATGCGTTCCCGAAGGGGCCCCCTCCGGAGATCAAGTTCTTCGCGGAGATGGACCGACTCTCGGAAATGCTCAACTTCGACGCCGAAGATAACGTTGCCGCCCTCATGGACCGATACGTGACCCAAGGACTCAAGAAGCACTACCTTAACCCCGTGTGGAGGGAGTTTGACGCAGCGAGACGGAGTGCGTCGAGAGCGGGGAATTTCGACACGAAGGTCCTTAACCCCGCTATCGACTCATGGCGGGAGACGGTGATGGGATACAAGACCCCAGGGGAGAAGGCCGTGGAGCACTTCTCGGAGAGGTTCCTCGGGAAGCTCGGGGTGAAGAACCCCGCTTTCACGAAGGACATAACCCGGACGCTCTTCACGGCGCAAGCGTTCGGGACGATGGCGTGGAAGGGGTGGAACGTTACGAGGAATATGGCGCAGATTTATACAACGTTTGGCTCAACGTATGGGATCACGGAGGCGACCCGGGCGATGAGGGAAGTGGCCGAGAACGCGGCGCGCCATATCGGGGACGCAAAGCGTCGCGGGATCCTCCTCGACACCCCCCCTCTCATCAACTCCATCATCGACGAGAGATCCCTCGTGGGGAGGATCGTGCATAAGGGTCTCGCGGGGTTCACAGCGTCGGATGACTTCACGAGGACGGCCGCGATGGTCGGGGGGGATCATATATTTGATGACGCCCTGGCGAAGCTCACGCGGGGGGTTCTCAAGTCCCCTGAGGACTTCATCACGTATTCGAAGGCATATAGGTTTTCGGAGGGCGCCCAAAGGGAACTCATCTCCTTGATCGAGGAGGGGAAGTACGCGGGTGCGAGGGATCTCTTCGCACGGAACGTGATCGATGACACCATGTTCGCGTATGACAAGATCCATAACCCGAAACTCTACCAAGGCGTTCTCGGACGCCTCATTGGGCAATATGGGGTGTTCGCGGTGCAATATATCCAGAATGTGAAGAAGGGCCTCACGACCGGGCCTCTCGCGGACCGTATCGCATACGGAACCCGCCTCGCGGCGGTGAACGCAGCGCTCCTGTACACGGCGAAGTCCCTAGGTGTGAAGGCCGACCGAGATTTCCTCCCGTGGAGCCCCGCGCAGTTCACGGGGGGTCCCATGTTTAACCTCGTGCTCGACGTGTGGGGCTCCCAGGGGGAAGGGTATCAAGCGGATCAAGCGAGGGCGCGCTTAGCGAAATCCCTCCCCGTGGGGTGGACTCACAAGAACGGACGCTTCGAGTGGACGGGACCCCAGGTCCCTGGAGGCCCCCTCGGGACCCTTGTGCCGTTCGCAGCTCAGTTCCGGGCACTCAACAAGGCGTCCGAGTATTTAGAAAAGGGCGAACCATGGCTCGCCTTCCTCGCGGTCACCTCGACCCCGATCGTGGATGAGTATCGGAGGTAACGTTCAACCCCATTGCGTGGCCATCGCGTCCGCTATCCCCTGAAACGTAACCGCCCGGTTACGCTGCCGGTCCTTCCCCCCTTTATTGAACCAGTTCCCGGGAACTTTAGAGGATTCCCGCTCGCTAACTATATGAGTGGGGAGGAGGGGAGGGAGACCTTTTAACCATAGATAGGTCTTTTTTGTGTAGGGGTGCCCGAATTGCCAAGGCTGAATCCACTGAGATTTCTCGGGGAGAGCGAATATCCTGCTCGGGATGGGGTTCTCCATACAAATTTTAGGAATATCCGCGTTATACAACTCCATGAAGAACTTCCCTGCTTTCATCCCCTTCTTTAGACGATCAGGGTTAAGAACCCCTTTAGGGTAAAGGTGTTTCGCTCCCGCGTTAGACACGTATGTACAAGGGGGATGGGCGATCATTAGGTCCCATCCATCCTCAAGGATATCAAGAATATCCCCCTGATAGTGAGGCCCGGGGCGTTCTGTGGGGAGGATATCACACGAGAGGGCGTCATGCCCCCGCGCTAAGAAGGCGTCTCTCACGATCCCACTAAACTCACACGCTATAAGTACTCTCATATTATACATCATCTCCTATGCGGGGGGCCGCCTTCCATGCTCTTCCGAACTCAAAGCGATCTGGGACGGGGATGACGAGGGCCTCCCCGAGGATGCTCACGACCTCTAAGGTTGTCGTGTTCGAGGGGGCGTCGTATACCCATTCGTACTTCGCGATCCCCCCAGGGCCGATCCGGGTCCCATCCTCCGCGACCCAGAGCGCACGTCGTCCCTCAAGGGGGCCCACCCACGAGACCCACTTCTCGAACTTACGTCGTCGGGATGCGAGACACGCGGACACCGTTCCGGAGGGGATCCCCGTGAGGGCGGAGATCGCTTTCGCGGTAGAGGGGAGGACGACCTCAGGGTGAGTGGAGGCGAAGCGGTCGAGGGCGTTCGCTTTATGACGCCTCCTGGTCCCCATCCCCGAGTCCACAGCCTTCACGTAGGCCCAGGCGACAGAGGGGGCGATGGAGAGGGATCGGGAGATCGCCCTCACTCCGTATCCCATCCCCCGGAGGCCCTTCACCCTCCATAACGTTGCATCCTCATCTCGTGGGGTTCTCATCATTTCCTCCTTCCCCGCGATGCGGGGGTTCTTTTTCGTTTAGGGGCGGGTTCACGCTCTTCCTCATCCTCGGGGAGAGGGTCCACGGCAAGGGCGGCCCACACGTAGATGTCCTTCGCGGAAGGGGCTTCCGAGAGGAATTCCCGCTTCTCGCCCTCCGCGATCACATGGATTTTCCCATACCGGAGGAGTTCACTCAAGATGACATCCATGTCCTCGGCGGGGAGGTGGGTGGAGCGCTGGAGGCGGGCCCGGGAGACCCCCTCGGGTCCCCCTGTGGAGAGTATCCTCTCGAACTTCTTTATATCCCTCATGCGTTGGGGCGCGGAGGTGGGTTCCATGATGCGGGGGGCGAATTTCGCTGTCGCGTCGAGGAGCCGTATCGCGTCGGCGAGGTCGGCCTCAGTGATGTCGAAGTCCCCCGGCTCAGGATACCTTTGTGCCTTCATGATGAGGGCGAGCTTGAGGAGTTGGATGTCCTTACGAGACCAGAAGTGCGCGTACTCCACCTGGGCCTCAAGGGACTCGACGTGCGCATCATACCAGGTCTTCGCAAGAGCAAGCGCCCCCGGGGTGAGAACGTGCTCCCCGAGGGTGGTCTCCGCGACGTAGGCGAGGCGGGTTCCGAGCTCATCGGGTCCCGGGAGCCAAGGCCAATCCGGAGGGGGGAAAAAGCGTTGCCACCTCCGATCTTGGTGGACGATCGTCGCCCGGGAGAAGAACCCGTCCCCCTTCGCGGTGTCGGAGACCGCATCTTGAAAGGAGTCGGCCGTGGTGCCCGCGAGCCAATTTGTGCAGAGGGATCTCATTGAGACAATCCCGTGGGCGTCCGTCCTATCTTCCTTATCGAGGTCGGTGTTGTAGATAGCGAGCATGAGGGGAACAAGACCTTCGTTATACTTCTGCTTCCCGAGGAACGTG
>JAVEYV010000033.1:0-12822 GCA_034003305.1 Spirochaetia bacterium
AGGAAACGGCGTGCTTTTCCATGTACTCGCACATGTCGATGCGGGTAAGGGATTATTCGTCGTTGAAGAGAAATACCGCCAGCGCCTTGGCTAGCTCCGTCATTCCCACGCCGGTAGGACCGAGAAAGAGAAAGGAGCCCAGAGGCCGCCGGGGATCGGAGAGCCCTGCCCTATTTCGCCGTATGGCATCCGCCACCGCCGAGAGGGCCCTATCCTGGCCTATGACTCTCCTGGCAAGCTGCGCTTCCAGGTCAACGTATTTTTTCGACTCACTGGAGAGCATTTTAGATACGGGGATGCCGGTCCAGGCCGAAACCACCCGGGCTATGTCCTCCTCGGACACTTCCTCCCGCAGAAGTTTAGTTTCCTTATTTTCGGCCTTCATCTCGGCAGAAAGCTCGTCCAGCCGCTTCTGGGCTTCCAGCAGCCTTCCGTACTTGATCTCCGAGGCTGCGGCCAGATTGCCCTCCCTGAGATGGCGTTCCGATTCGAGCTTGAGATCCTCCACGCTTTGCTTGAGCCCGCGAATATCCTCAATCTTTTTCTTTTCTCCATCCCAGCGCAGCCGCATAGCATCCCGGCTGTCCTTGAGCTCAGCCGCCTCCTCCTCCAGCCGGGCAAGCCGCTCCAGGCTGGACGAGTCGCTTTCCTTTTTAAGGGCCTGTATCTCCATGGTGAGCTGAATCAACTTGCGCTCGATCACATCGAGATCGGTGGGCTGGCTTTCGATTTCCATCTTCAGGCGGCTGGCAGCCTCGTCCACCAGGTCGATTGCCTTGTCGGGCAAAAACCGGCTTGTAATATAGCGGTCGGACAGGCTTGCCGCGGCGATGAGGGCATCGTCCCGGATCCTGACTCCATGGTGAACCTCATAGCGGTCCTTCAGGCCGCGAAGAATGGCGATTGTCGATTCTACGGAAGGGGCGGCGCAGTATACAGGCTGGAAGCGCCGCTCCAGGGCTGCGTCTTTTTCGATGTGTTTTCTGTATTCATCCAGGGTTGTGGCGCCGATAGCCTTAAGCTCGCCTCGAGCCAGGGCAGGCTTTAGGAGATTGGAGGCGTCCATGGCTCCTTCGGCGGCCCCAGCCCCAACCAGGGTATGGAGTTCGTCGATAAACAGTATGATGCTCCCGTCGGATTTCTGGATTTCCTCGATCAGAGCTTTTAGTCTTTCTTCGAATTCACCCCTGAACTTTGCCCCTGCCACCAGGGAACCCAGGTCCAAGGCTAAGAGTCTTTTGCGCTTAAGACCTTCGGGAACATCGCCCGAGACAATTCGCCTCGCCAGCCCTTCCACAATCGCTGTCTTGCCGACGCCGGGCTCCCCTATTATCACCGGGTTATTCTTGGTTCTGCGGGAAAGCACCTGCATGACGCGCCGGATCTCCTCGTCCCTGCCGATGACAGGATCAAGCTTGTCGGCCCTGGCCAAGGCGGTGAGATCCCGGGTATAGCGCTCCAGGATTCGGTACTTTTCTTCGGCTTCCTGGTCGCTGGCCCTGCGGGAGCCCCGTACCGAGACCAGGGCAGAGAGCACCCTATCCTTATTCACGCCCTGGGTCTTGAGCAGGGATGAGGCCGGGCCCTCCGCCGCCAGGATACCCAACAGGAGGTGCTCTGAAGCGACAAAATCGTCCTTGAGCGCCGCTGCCTCGGATTCTGCCTTTGCAAGGGCCTTGGAAGCGCTGTTGGAAAGGTAGAGCTGGGCGGCGGCCCCGAAGGATTTGGGCAGCTTGGCCGCCAGAGCCTCGGCTGACCTCGTGAGCTCCGCTTTGTCGCTGCCGATGCGGTCCAGAAGAGCGGGCACCACTCCCTCATCCTGGTTCAGAAGGGCGAGCAGGAGATGTTCGTTTTCCACACTCGGATTGTCGTGAGTCTGGGCAAGCGCGGATGCTGCCCTGATAGCCTCTTGGGCTTTCAGCGTGAATTTTTCGTAGTTCATAGGATTTCCTTATGGTTAAAAGATACGAAGGCAGGGGGCTTCAGGCAAGAAGAAAGAGGTAGCCTAAGGGTACCCGTGCAAGCTCTTTAACAACAAGGTTCGAGGAACTAAGAAAAGCTCAGAGTCTAGGCCTTCTTCCCGGCCTGGAACTCGTCTGCTATGATGCCGGGCATGAATCAGCAATTTAAAGCGGTGGTGCTCCACGGATTTTCCAACGAAGAAGCCCTGGAAGTTTTGCGTGCGGTACGCGCGCTGGGTCAGGCAGGACCATTGCCTGCCTTCGCGACCACTACCGCCTCAAACCTGGAATGGAAGCTCACTGAGCTTCTGGAACATTTAGAAGAAGAGCATGGGGCTATGATGGAGCGGCAGAAACGAGGATGACAGCAGGGGCTTAGCGCCCCCTTGGCCTTATTCTGGATCGAAGTCGGGAATCTTAGCTTTGAGGGAAGCGATAAAATCATCCCCCTTGGATCCCTTTTTCAGCGCGACAAAGACAACATTGTCCCTGCCCGAGATCGTGCCCAGAACATCTTCCATGCCCATATTGTCTATAGCCAGGGCGACAGAATCGGAATGGCCCGAGAAGGTCCTCACCACGACAATGCTTTCGTTCCAGTCCACCGACACATATCCGCGCAAAAAGTCCTGGATAGAGTGTTTTTCCGACTCCTTGCGCTCCTCTTCCGAAGGCATGGTGTAATAGTAGCCGCTATGACCGTCGGCAACCTTTCCCACCTTGAGATATTTAAGATCCCTGGACAGAGTTGCCTGGGTGACCGAGTAGCCAGCCTCGGCGAGCAGTTGCAGAAGGGAGTCCTGGGAATCGATGCGATGGGTTTTTATGAGCGACTTAACAACCTTAAGACGCTCGAGTCTTTCTTTCATGGTTATTCGATCTCCGTCGGCCTTGGATAATTATAAGATTATTGCATAAATATGAGTTTTTCTCAAGGAGTCCCGCCCGATTCTTCCCTATCCTTTCCCCAGCCCAGTCTGGCCTGCA
This sequence comes from Spirochaetia bacterium, assembly GCA_034003305.1. Lineage (GTDB taxonomy): Bacteria > Spirochaetota > Spirochaetia > Treponematales > Rectinemataceae > UBA2256. Next base: position 2,949 of record JAVEYV010000033.1, read on the forward strand.
GCCTGTAAACGAAAACATCCCAACTGTTCTTGTCGGAGAAAAAATCTTTCGTCGCGCGATAGCCGGAATCGAAGAGTTTCGTATAGGTTTTATCACCAGTCCGTATGTCGAACTGTGTCATAGGCACTCCCTGATCATCGATAAAGACGGTCCTTCCCTTGTTTTTTTCCCTGAAGGGAATGAGTTGATCCTGGACCAGGTTAAGGGTTTCGAAGAGGGCTCCGACGTAGTCTACAAGCCCTTTTATTTCCTTGTGCTTTATGGTCTGAGGTGAGTTGAAAAGGAAAAAACCCAGAGTCTCGGTGTTTTCTCCCTTGGTCATTCTCCGGCCGAATCTGGCTTCGTCGAAGAGTTCGATGGGATAATTCCACATAAGGCCGCCGTCGGCATAGTACTGCGGTCCCTGAGTGCCGGGATACTCGAAGGGGACTGCCTCGAAAAAAAGCGGAATGGACATGGAAATCCGCACCGCCAGGGCAACCTCCATATCGGGCGTTGTTTCATAGGAGAAGACCCGGCTTTTTCGATTCGAAATATCGGTGCCGGTGATATAGAGATCGAGGAAGGATCGTTTATCCTTATGAATCGCCGCATTGCGAAAATCCCTGAAACTGTAGGCTTCCTTGGCCGCGGAAAAACCGCCTGCTATCACAGTCCTCAGCCACTGATACAGATAGTCGCTGGAGTACCAGCCCTTTTCCTGGACAAGACGGATGGAGCACTGGAGGTTTTTAAAAAGCCCATGGGATTGAAGCCGGGATGGAAGTCTTTTGCCAACCAGACCCGCATCCTCGTCCTTGAGGTCCCCCTCGGCGGGCACCTTGCGGTAGTCCAGACTGTCAGCGATAGCTTTTACCTCATTAAAGTCTCTGCAATTAAGAGCAAGAACGGCGGCGGTAATGGCGCCCGCAGAGGTGCCTGCGACCCTCTCAACAGAACGCATCAGCCTTTTTTCGTAAAGATACTTTATCGCCCCCAGATACGCGGCGCCCCTCACTCCTCCGCCCTTGAAAACGAGATTTTTATACAGCGACATAGATCCGGCTCTCCTGCGATACAACGAAGATTATTGTCTTAAGCATACAACTGCCAGGTGTTGAACAGGAAGGCCTAAAAACGTTAGCGTAGGTCCATGAGCGATGACTCTCGGCTATCCGAAACACCTGAGCGCCGGGGACTTCTCCCCTTCGCAGCGCCTCCCTACTGGCTCGGCCTTGCTTCGGAAGATTACCGAAACTGCCGCCGGGACGAAAAGGGAGTCCCCTTGGATCCCATTCTCGCTCAAGCCCTTCCCTCCCCGGCTGAGCTGACCGATGTCCCCCTGGAGTCCCTCGACCCCTTAAACGAGGAAGCCCACTCGCCCACGCCCAGGCTGGTCCATCAGTATTCCTCCCGGCTTCTCGTTAGGGCTACCGGGACCTGTCCGCTTTATTGCCGCCATTGTTTTCGCCGCAACCTTTTGCCTTCCGAAAGGGGATTCATCACTTCGGAGGAAATACTTCAGGCTCAAGGCTACCTGAAAGAGCATCCGGAGATCCGGGAGATTCTCGTCTCGGGGGGAGACCCTTTGAGCGCAACCACCGAAGCCCTGGAAAAGCTTTTCGCCAGGCTGAGGGAAGCAAGGCCCGGAATCTTTTTAAGGCTCTGTACCAGGGCTCCAGTGAGCCTGCCCGAGCGTATCGACGATACGCTTATTTCCATGCTGAAACAATACAAACCCCTGCGAATCGTTATACAGGCCAATCATCCGAAGGAGCTTTCCGGTCTCTTTCTGGAAAAAATCGACAAGGTTATATCCGCAGGAATACCGGTGCGAAGCCAGACCGTGCTGTTGCGGGGCGTCAACGATGGGGCTGATATTCTCGAAGCGCTGTTCTCGGGCCTCAGCCGCGCAGGGGTGGATCCTTATTACCTCTTCCAGGGCGATCTGGCCAGAGGTTCATCCCACTTCAGGGTGCCACTGTCCCGGGGATTGGCGATCTACCAGGAGCTCAGAATCAGGCTCTCCGGTCTCGAAATGCCCCGTTTCGCCGTGGACGCTCCCGACGGAGCCGGCAAGCTCTACCTTCCCGAAAGCGTCGTATCCCGGCAGAAGGATGAATCGGGAGAGTACTGGCTGCTCAGGGCGCCCGACGACTCGCTGCATCGCTATCCCGAAGAAGTTTAAGAGCGCCAGGCGCCGGGTCTTCTTATTCCCACTCGATTGTCGCCGGAGGCTTGGATGAAATGTCGTACACCACCCGGCCCACGGCGGGCACCTTGTTGGTAATGGCCGAGGAAATCGCGATAAGATCCTCGGGATCGAAGGGGTAGACCTCTGCTGTCATTCCGTCGGTGCTTTTAACAGCCCGCAGCGCCGCCACGTAGCCGTATTTACGCTCGTCCCCCGCCACGCCAACCGAACGGATGGGGAGCAGCACGCAAAAAGCCTGCCAGATCTTGTCATAGAGTCCGCGAGCCCTCAGTTCTGCGATAAAGACCGCATCGGCCTCCCGGAGAATATCGCACTTTTCCTTGCAGAGCTCACCCAGAATTCGAACACCCAGGCCGGGACCCGGGAAGGGATGGCGCCCGACAACGTGTTCGGGCAGGCCGAGGAGGCGGCCCAGGGCGCGGACCTCGTCCTTGTACAGCCTGTCCAGGGGTTCGATCACCCTGCCCTCGGCCCTTTTTTTCTCCACCAGGGGGCTGCGGACATTGTGGTGGCTTTTTATCACCTGGGCTTTTTTTCCAACCCCCTTGCCCGATTCGATAAGATCGGTGTACAGGGTGCCCTGGACCAGGAAGGCATGGGGAATCCCCAGCCGCTCAACCTCCCGCTCCTGGATGGAAATAAAGAGATCCCCGATAATCTTGCGTTTTTTTTCAGGATCGCCCTCACCGGCCAGGGCGCCGAGGAATTCGGCCTCCGCGTCCACCTTGTGCAGATGCCTGGCTCCCAGGGAAGAAAGATTGGCCATAACCTCTTCGCTCTCTGCCTTGCGCATGAGTCCGGTATCGATATAGAGCAGGTACACCTGAGCGGGATCGAGTATTTTAAGCAGGAAGGCGCCGGCGACCGTCGAATCGACCCCGCCGGAGATCAGGAGGAGGGCCGGTTGGGTGCCGATCCTGCTTCTGACCAGCCCGGCCTCCTGCTCGAGATAGGCTGCCATGGACCAGCCCTTGCGGGCCTTACAGATGCCCAGCACGAAATTTTCGAGAATCTTCTGCCCGAATTCGCAATGGCTCACTTCGGGATGGAATTGAACGCCCCAACGCTTCCCGTCCTCATGGACGAGGGCTGCCGGAATGCCGCCCTCGGACTCGGCAATGACCGTCCATCCCTTCCCAGGCTTCTGAATCGAATCGCCGTGGCTCATCCAGCTGGAAAATCGGCGGCCTACGTCTTCCAGGAGAGGGCTGGCGACGCCCGAGTCCAGCAGGACTACCGGCTTGCGGCCGTATTCCCGCTCCGGGAGCCGCTCTACCGCGCCGCCTGAGTCCAGGGTCATGCGCTGGATGCCGTAGCAGATGCCCAGCAGGGGCAGCCCCGCCGCATAGAGGGCGGGATCGGGCGCAGGCGCCTCTGAATCGTAGGCGCTGAACGGGGATCCGGACAAAACGATGCCTGCCGCATCCTTGAGCGCCGCTGCATCAATGGGCGAATCTCCGGGGATAATTTCCGAATAGACTCCCAGCTCCCTTACCCTGCGGCCGATCAGCTGTGTGTACTGGCTTCCGAAATCGAGGATTAGGATTTTATCCACGGGCTCTCCCTCACGATTGTCTGCTTTCTGTCCGAACCCACCGAGATAATGGAAACCGGAGTCTCGGTAAATTCCTCGATAAATTCCACATACTCCCTGGCTCTCAGGGGAAGCTCTTCCCAGGAACGAGCCTCGTCAATGCGGGTATTCCAGCCGGGAAATTTCTTCAAGACAGGGGTGGCCGCTTCGAGCTGGCGCACCGCGGCGGGAAAATCCTCCACCACCTTGCCGTTTATCTTATAGGCTACGCAGGCTTCGAACTCAGGCAGGGAATCGTAGACATCGATATGGGTCATCACCAGACGATCGATGGAATTGACGATACAGGCATAGCGCAGCGCCACAAGGTCCAAATAGCCGCAGCGGCGGGGGCGGCCGGTGGTAACCCCGTACTCATTGCCCGTAGTGCGGATAAAGTTGGAAAGCGAGCCGGGCGAATCGTCGGCGAACTCCGTCGGGAAAGGACCGTTGCCCACCCTGGTGGTGTAGGCCTTGAACACGCCCAGGATCCTGTCCACCCGGCGCAGGCCGATGCCGCCCTGGGCTGCCGCCCCCGCCGCGCAGGACATGCCTGAGGAGACGAAGGGATAGCTCCCCGTATCGATATCCAGCAGGGCGCCCTGCGCCCCTTCAAAAAGGGTCCAGACATTTTTGTGCCTGTAGAGGTAGGCGCTTGCGTCCACCGACATGGGCAGAAGCTTTTCCCTCCACCTGTCAAGAAAGGCCTTGTCTTCCTCGGAAAGATTCGCCAAACGCTCGGGATCGTCGATGTCCGCAAGCCTGACCCCGTCTCTGGAAGCCTTAAAGGAATACGCCACTCCGATTCCCCTTCCCGTGGTTCCGATTGGCTTGTTCCGTTTGGCGTCGATCTCTTTATCGAGGTTCTTGTAGCTTGGAAGCACGATATGAGCTCTGTCCGAGATAAGCACCCTGCCCTCCCAGTCGACGCCCTTCGCCGCCAGATCTCCCAGCTCGGAGAAGAGAGCCTCTGGATCGACGACCATGCCGCTGCCGAGAATTACCGTCTTATCTGGATAGAGAATACCCGACGGCACGAGGTGGAGGGCGTACTTGGTACCGGAGAGTACTATGGTGTGTCCGGCGTTTGCGCCCCCGGAAAAGCGCACGACGATCCCCGCCTCATGGGCGAGATAGTCGACGATTTTACCCTTTCCCTCGTCGCCCCACTGGGCTCCGATAATCACTACGTTCATTCTCAGCTCCTCGTGTGGTATTGAAACACTGTTCTTTAGGCGATCTTAGTATAAACGATGAGAAAAATCAGCGCTTCCGGGCGAATACCCTATAATTGATGTCCGGAAAGAGATTGTTCCTGCGCTCCAGGCTGGTGAGCCATTCGGTATCCACCGTGTTGGCGCAAAGCATCTCGTAAATCTTGGTGAAGTTGCCCACCGATTCTTCGATCTGCCTGCGGGCAAAGTCGCCGGACTGTCCTGAGCGCAGCAAGAGAGGCCAGTCGGAGGACATGGTCAGCAGTGCCTCCCGCGCTCCCTGGTTGAGTATCCGTTCCCGCAAGCCCGATTCATCCGGAAAGCGTTCGGCCAGCTCGGTCATCCGCTCAATTGTCTGCCGGCTGTGGCGGTGCACCCAGTCGTTTGAGCCGTCCAGCCAAACCTCGGCGTAACCGCCCTCGCCCCAGGAAGAAAACTCCGGCTCAGAAACCGGATCGTCCTGGTCGCTCCGATCGTACTCGCTCAAGGTGACGAACTGCAGGTCATCCTCCTCCCTTTTACGCGCCGCCGCCCTGAAGAGCGCTTCGAGAAAGAGCGGGCCTTCAAACCACCAGTGGCCGAAGAGTTCGGCATCGTAGGGACAGACAATCAGCGGCTTTCTATCCTTCATCCATTGGGCTGCAGCCCTGGCCGAGTTTTTTCGCTCCGAAAGGAAGGCTCTGGCATGCTCCACAACCCGTGCCGAGGCGGCAACCGGCTCGTACGGTCGTTTCCGATCGGTCTTGCCGGTCACTGCCCAGTATTTAAAGCCGGTAAAGCCCCGTTCAACCCCCTGCCCGAGGAAGGGACTTACGTAGGCGCTGTCCAGGTCGTAGCCGATATCCCTGTAGAAGTCCCTGTAAACCGGGTCGGCGGGGTAGCCTTCGGTTTCAGACCAGACCGCCTTGGTGGCTCCGGCGTCGCGAACAAAAAGCTTGAGTCCCGAAGGGCTCCGAACGGGTGAAAATGAGCCGTACTGCGGCACGGGCTTGCCCAGCAGCGCTCCGCGGGTTGTTACTATGCTGTATCGAATATTGTAATTGGTCAGCATATCGCCGAGGCCGGGGTACCAGCCGAACTGGGGCAGCCAGAAACCCTGGGGAATTTTGCCGAAGATAGTTCTGTGGGTGACAATGGAGGTTTCGATCTGGGCGAGGACAGCCTGGGGCGCGTCCTGAAACAGGGGCAAAAATGAATGGGTCGCTGCGCTGGTCAGAAGCTCGATCTTGCCCCGTTTGTAGTAATAGTCATATCCCAAAAGAATATTTCGAAAATAGAGCTGCTCGAAATCTTCTTTATTGCGCCGATAGAGCGATTCGTAGAGCTGCGCCAGAGGAGTAAACACCGGATCGCCGCCGAGGCGTTTTTTTTCCACGGCTGCCAGATCCAGCTGCATGTCCAGATAGCGAAGATAGCGCTCGCCTAAAAGTTTATCCGAGAGCATCGACAGAAGGGTCGGCGACATGGACAGGCTCAGCTTGAAGGGAATGGAATCCGCATCCAGCTTTCTAAAAAGCCGCAGCAGGGGAAGATAGGTTTCTGAGATCGCCTCGAAAAGCCAGCGTTCTTCAAAAAAGGATTCGTACTCAGGCTTGCGCACAAAGGGCAGGTGGGCGTTGAGCACTAAGGCAATGGAGGGCTTGTTCGTCACAGGCGCTTATTCCTCTTCGGCTACGAGTATTCTGCTGGGGTTATCCGTACCGTGCTCGGCCAGGTGCAGTCCCTCCAGGTCGGAAAGAATGAGCAGGCTCTTTGTCATCTGCGGAAGCTTGGAAAGTCCTTCCAGGTGATGTGTTGGCATTCTGACCTCATTGGATCTGGCTAAAACCCTTATCTTGTCCATAGCGCGGAAGCAGAGATCGACACGATAGGAGCGACCGGGTCTTGGAATGTTGATATACCACTTCCAATCATCCAAGGTAACCTGGATATCAAAATAACTCCTTCGCCCATCCCCTGACGAACCCTTTTCCACCACCCGCAAAAACAAGCCTGAGGCGCTCTCTTCCTCGCCGAGGTTCGCCCTGCGCTGGTCCGCGATGTCCCAATAGGCATAGATCCAGGAGGGATCTCTGGGCAAGGCGCGAATCATCGTCTCATTATAGCGATCAGGCACACAGGCGGCTAATGGAGCAGCGTGAGGAATAGAGGCGCCGCCGGAGAGTTTTTTTTCTTCAACATGGCCGGTACCGTCATGGCTAAAGACCCTCTCTTTATCCTCATCCTCAAGAACGGAGACGATTTCTTCGATTATAAAGGGGCGATCAAGGCCTTCGGGTATATAAAACCCCATGCGCTCCGCGAGCAGTACTAGTTCCTGGTCCGAGAGCAGCGATAACTTTTCAGGATTCACGGACCTATAGTGAAAAACCTAGCCGTAATTGTCAAGTATGAGAAAATGGGCTTTTGGCCGGGATGGTCTGCAGGCCAGAGAGTGGCTTGCACAGATTCAGGCGGCGATGCTGTTGGATTCGGCTGCTCGCTCGGGCTTGGACGGCCGTGCCGTTGATCAAGCTGCTCACTCGGGCTTGGACGGTCGTGTAGATTGCTTCGGCTGCTCTGCTCGCGGTGACTGCTCGGTCTCAATCGGTGTATTCTGCCCCGTGGCTGTATCCGCGGCTTGAGGGGCAGCCGCAGGCTTTCTGTTCGCAGGCTTCGCCCTGCGCCGGACTTTCTTCGGCTTCTGCAGCGGCGAAAGGCCGGAATTGCGGTAGATCATGAGCACCGCAGCCTCAAGGTCCACCCGCGGGGGATTGAGGGGCTGAATAAAGGCCCTGGCCGCCAGAAGGGATTCCCGGAATTTTTCCCCCGAATCCTCGCTTCCCTTCTTTTCGGAAAGCAAAAAGGACTTTAAAAAATAGGATAGTATCACCGAAAGGGTTCTGGATTTCCCGCCGAGGTTCTGATTTGCCTGATTATCTTCTTCCGCAGTATCGTCCAGAACCAGCTTTAGCTCGTCAAGGCTGTTGAGGTCCGCAAAAAGCCTGTTTGCATAGGCTATATCCTCCCTCATCATGGCCCAGACCGAGGGAACAAAATAGTTGAGTATCCTGAATTCTACCAAAGCCCTGAAAACCCTCTCTGCCTTGCCGCAGGCCAGTATCTTGAAAAACTCCTCGGTCATGCGGGAGGAACTGACCCCGGCCAGAAGCTTCGAATCCCGGCGAATCGCCCTTCGAAGGCTGAATGGGATGGTAAAGCCGGCCGATATCCCATATTTGATGCAGCGGACAATCCTGACCGGGTCTTCCTTGAATATGAGCCCAAGGGGAATTATCGGTTTAACCCTTCCCGCCCGCAGATCCTTATATCCCCCCACAAAATCCACAAGGCTCAGATCGGTGGGGTCGAGGTATAGGGCGTTAAAGGTAAAATCCCGGCGCAGCACATCCTCGTCCATACTGCCGAATTCATTGCCCACCGAGCCGTTTTTGTTGGATCGGAAGGTGCTTACCTCGAAGAGCTGGCCGCCGGCCATGATATGCACGAGCCTGAAGCGCCGGCCGATCACCCGGGCGTTGCGGAATAGTCTTTTTATCTTGTTGGGGAGAGCGTCGGTAACCAGATCGAAATCCTTGGGAATTTTACCCTGGACAAGATCGCGCACAGCCCCGCCCACAATATAGGCCTGGTGGCCTTCGGATTTCAGACGCTCGACAATGCGTAGAGCATCGGGGTCTATCATGGATTTTTTGATTCCGTGCTCGGCTTCAGTATAGACGAGGGCTTTTTCGACTAGCTTGCCTTTTTTGTCACGCGAATACCGGATGAACACTTGAGAAGCCTCACTCGTTCGACCTGGGGCATGAGCGATCGGGTCCTTGACTCATTATGAGATCCCATAAACCGGAACGCTTAAAACCCTCGATTTTAGACGATTATGCAATCATCGGCCTTCATTATGCAATATGCCGGGAAAACCAGTCTACAATATCGGTAATAACCTCATCCTTGTTGATCTCATTGATCGATTCATGCCTTCCGCCCTCATAGCAGCGGGATTCAAAATCGACAAGACTTAAGGCCTTGCAGGATTGGACCAGCCGTTCAAACCCTGCCCGCATCCCGATTACCGGGTCTTGGGATCCAGAGAACAGATAGATCGGCAGGTTTGTCGGCACGCTCTCGAGAAAGCCGGGAGCGTACACCAGGTCCAGGCCGTCCATGAGATCGGCATAAAAGCCGTAACTGCATATAAAATTACACTTCGGGTCCGCTATGTAGGCATCGACGGCCCGAGGGTCCCTGGTGAGCCAGTCGGAGCCGGTTCGAGCCGACTGCACAGTCTTGTTGTAGCCGCCGAAGGTCATGTTTCGGGGAAGCTTGGCTGGGGCATGGACCCCACGCAGCCGGCTGCCTATGGCGACAACCAGCTTCCCGGCGGCGCGCAAGAACCCGGAGGGCTTTTCCGGCGGCGCCGAGAGCACGACTCCATCCAGGTATTTGCCGTATATGCTGCAGAGCCCCATGCCCAGGAGGGCGCCGAAGGAATGCCCGAAATAGAAAAGCGGCACCCCGTTCTGTTCCTTTGCGGCGAAGTCCCCCAGCTCGACCAGATCATCCAATACCCTTCGAAAGCCGTCTTTATCGGCCAGATATCCTCGATTCCCTCCAGCGTCAGTATCGCCGTGACCGCGTAAATCGGGGATATACACAGCCGCCCCGATTTCTGTAAGCGCTTCCGCCAGATCGAGAAAGCGGCCGCTGTGATCATTCATCCCGTGTCCGATCAGCACCACCGCCCTTGGGGTCGAAGAAGGAAGGCTGCGTTTGTATGCTAGAACCTTGCCGTCCGATGCGGTGAACCTCATTCCACTTTCTGTCATCTGCCTTCCTCCTGGCGCTGCAAGGACTTTTATGTTCTATCAGTATAAGGTCAGCCGGAAATGGAAG
>JAVEYV010000034.1:0-12818 GCA_034003305.1 Spirochaetia bacterium
GCTTCAGGTACTGGCCGACCACGCTCCTGCCCCCCTAGTAGTTCATGTCGGCAAAGAGGCTGACAATGCCGAAGAGGACAATGATGAGTATGGCTGCCTTTTTATCCAGGTTTTTTACCCGGGAAACCATGGCTATTCTCTTAGCCTATCTTCTTGACCGCCGGCATGTCCCTGGGATTGGGAGCCTTGACTACAAAGAACTCCAGGGTTTCGGTACCGTGATTCTGGATGGACATTTTCTGGTTGAAGGGCACGGCTATGATAGTGCCGGCCGGATAGTGGCTGAAGGCCCCATCTTCCAAGGAAAGACTTAAGGTTCCCCGGATCACGATCTGATGCACGTAGGAATTGGAAACGTGGGTTACCACGGATTTGCCGGGCTCCACGACGATATGGTTGATATTGACCCTCTCGTCGTCCACGATTTTTTCCATGGTCTGGGCGTCGGTCTTGGTGAATGCGTAGGTCTTTTCGATCATAGATCCTCCCAAAGAGCCCTCAGGCTCTGCTTTATGCGTTAGCTAACAATAATAAATAAATGACCCGCCGGGAAAGGTCTAGGCGCAAACAGCAGGCAGTGCTCGAATAATTCATATTGTTTGCGCGACTCAAGCAGTCTGAGTCGCCCCAAAAGCCAGGACAGTCCGGACAGCTCCGCGCTGCACTCCCTTCCCTATTTGTCCCTGGCGAAGATCAGGGGGATGAGGACTCCCGAAACAGTGCCTATGAGGGCTCCTGCCGCCACGTCGCTTATAAAGTGGTTGCCCGAGCCCACCCTGAGCGCCGCCGTGGCCAGAGCCAGGGCATAGGAGGCTACGGTAACGGGCACTCTGTAGGGCGAAGTGGGATAGCGCAGGGCGAAGAGGGTCGAGGTGAATCCCGCGGCCGAAAAGGCTATGCAGGAGTGCCGGGAGGGAAAGGACTCGTCCCCCTCGATCGCCGCCTGGGCCGGAGGACTGTCGAAGTACATGTAGGGCCTGTCCCTGGGGACCAGGGCCTTGATCAGGCTCCCCGCGCCGAAGGCCAGGAGACTGGAGCCCGCGTACATGAGGGCTGTCTCCACATAGTCGGCCTTAGGCACGACAAAGAGAAAGGTCGCCGGACTGGCGAAAGCCGCGTACTGGGTGATGTCCGAGGCGATATCCAGTCCCTTGGAATAGGGAAAGAGCAGTCCCCTGTCTATGGGGTTCACATCGGTCGGCGAGAGGGGCTGGGCGAAAATCGATGGGGCAAGCAGCACTAGCAGCGTGATGATTAGAACTCGTTGACGAACTCGCGGCACGTTAGACTCCTTTCTCATAGTTTATACTGCAGATCGCGGATAATTTCATCCTCACTCACTAATTTACCTAACCTGCGATTAGGGGTAAGATTCTTCGACACCACATCGATAAACGGAGGCAGAGACCGAATTGGTCAAGCACGTACGCGGGCGCAAGGTGCGCCTGGAAGGTTTCAATAATCTTACAAAGTCACTAAGCTTCAATATTTACGACATCTGCTATGCCCGAAACCCTGAATCCCAGATGGAATATCTCGAATACATCGATGAGGAATATGACTCGGACCGTCTGCAGGGAATCATCGAAGAAGTAACGCGTATCATAGACGCGAGACTCGTCAACATCACAACCCAGGACTACGATCCCCGGGGCGCCAGCGTTGTGGCGCTGCTGAACGAGGACAAGAGCACCCTGGACGCTGTCAAGCAGGGCGGCATGGCGGAGCATTCCATAGTGGGGCACCTGGACAAAAGCCACATCACCGCCCATACCTATCCAGAATTCGATATAGCTACAGGCTTGGCAAGCTTCCGGGTCGATATCGACGTATCCACCTGCGGAACCATCAGCCCCCTGAGGGCCCTGCCCCAGCTCATCGACAGCTTCGATTCCGACGTGGTCCTCATCGACTACAGGGTTAGGGGATTCACCAGGGATACCAGGGGCAAGAAGGTCTTTATCGACCACGATATCAATTCGATCCAGGATTTTATAGACGAAGGGGTGCTTTCCGACTATCTGGCTTACGACATCAACATTCTTTCGGACAACATCTTTCTCACCAAAATGCGAAAGAAAACTATCCGCCTCAAGGATTACCTCTTCGGTCCCGAGGAGGATGAGCTGGAACCCGAGGAGCGCAAGCGGATCAAGGAACTCTTGCGCAGCGAAATGCAGGAAATCTTCGAATGCGAAAACTTCTAGACCCTTCAAAACTCCCGAAGGCCGGGAAAAGGGAAATCCGCGAGCGCCTGGCCCCCGGCTGGGGCTGGTTTTACCAGGCTGAAGAAACCCTCCACAAGGGAAAAACCGAATACCAGGAGATCGAGCTGGTAAGGACTGAAGCCTTCGGGACCAGCCTTCTGCTGGACGGCGCCACCCAGGTGCTGGAGAGCTGCGAATTCCAGTACCACGAGCCCATGGCCCACCTGGCCCTCCTGGCTCATCCCGATCCGCGCCGGATCCTTGTCATAGGCGGAGGGGACGGGGGCCTCCTGCGCGAGGTACTCAAGCACCCTTGCGTCGAAGAAGTGGATTTTGTGGAGCTGGACAGCCAGGTGGTCGAGTTTTCCCGCCGGCACCTGGGCACCCTGGGAGGCAAGTCCTTCGATGAGCCCCGGGTGAGGCTCAGCTTCATGGACGGCAGAGCCTTCGTCGAAGCCGCCGCTCCAGCCTCCCGCGATGTCGTCATCATGGACATGACAGACCCGGCTGGCCCTTCCCTTCTCCTGTACACAAAAGAATTCTTCCAGGCTGTACGGCGGCTTTTGCGCAACAAGAATTCCTTCTTTGTCATGCACAGCGAATCCCCGGAGACCAGGCCCTTCGCCTTCGCCCGGATCAGGCGAACCCTCGCCGAGGTTTTCCCCCTCGTGCGGGGCGCTTACGCCTATGTGCGCATGTACGGAACCCTCTGGTCCTTCGCCCTGGCCTCAGCTGGGCTGGATCCCTCCGCCCTGGAACCAGTGGAGATTGACCGCAGACTCGCCGAGCGCGGCATTGGTCCGCTGAGGCTTGTCTCCGGGTCGAGCTGGGCCGGACTCTTCGCCCGCCTTCCCTATATCGAAGCGATACTTGCAGAGCCCGGCGGCGTCAGTACCGACGCCTATCCGGAATTTCCCGATCATTTCGATCCGAGAATTTGAAGCGGGCATAAAAAAAGGCTGCCCGGGATCATCAATCCCAGGCAGCCTTCAATCGCTCCCCCGCGGTGGTTCGAACACCGGACCCAGTGGTTAACAGCCACTTGCTCTGCCAGCTGAGCTACAGGGGAATGAAGCAACTCATACACGGACCGGGCTAAGGTATCTCAAAGGCATTTTTCTTGTCAAGAGGATGGCTTAGATCGCCAATTCCTGTACCGAAGAATACGGTGCAGCATAAGCCAACGTCTGCCCTTTGAGCGCAATCGCCACGTATTGAGCCCGTTGTCACAGGAATACATGGTATAATTACGGACTTTTCGCTCTTTTTGCCAGTTTTGCCAGTTAGGAGAGTACATGGAATCGATTCGGCGAGAAAGCAGCTTGGTACAGCCAGAATGCAAGGATGTATTCGACGCGATGGACGATGGTCTTGTTCACATTGGCCATGGGGGTATAATCGTCGACCACAACGCGGAATTCACCCAAATACTGGGCATCGGTAAGACGCGCGTCGCTGGACAAGACTTTTTCGAATTCCTAGGGAAGCGCCTGGGGAAAGAGAACCTAGCGACGATTCACTCCCTATTCGAAGGCAGCGCCGAAAACAGACGAAAAGCCAGGTTGGTTTTTAAAATCGGTGAAAACTTTATAGAGCTGCGTTGTTATTGCACAAAGGAAAAGGATAAAGGAATCTGCCTGTTACGGGATATCACCGAGAATATCAAGGTAGAGAAAAAACTCACCGAAAGCGAGAATCGATATCGAACCTTTATCGACTCTTCGCTGGACGGCATTTTTCTCAAGGACTCGAATCATCGATTTGTGCTCTGCAACAAGGTGTTCTGCGCGCTGAGAGGCAAGAAGGAAGAAGATATTCTCGGCCACAACGATGTAGATCTTTCCGGCTCTGAATTGGCCCGGCAGTACCGTATTTCGGATTTAAAGGTGCTGGAGAGGAAAGAAGTAATCCTTGACGAAGAAGAGCGGGATGGACGCACGTTTTTAGTAACTAAGTTTCCCGTATCGTTCGAGGACGGGAGCACCGGCATAGGCGGATACATTCGAGATATCAGCCTTCAGAGAAAGGCGGAGGCGGAGACAAAGACTTTATTGGCCAAGATAGAAGAGGAGCGCATGCGTCTCGATCAGGTAGTCAATAACTCATTCGACGAAATCTGGTTTTCCGATGCCCGTGGAACCTTCACGCTGGCAAATCCGGCCGCATGTAAAAATTTTTCCCTGCCGAAGGGAGAAAACCTTGATATGCAAGGCTTTATCAGCAGCATGGAAGTCCTCGCTCCCGATGGAACCCTGAGACCACTGGAGGACGCGCCTCCGCTGCGGGCATTGAGAGGCGAGACCGTTAAAAACCAGGAAGAGATCGTGAGGCTGCCCCAGGATGGGTCGCTGAGGTATCGAGAGGTATCCTCGTCGCCCGTCTACGACAAGGACAATAGGATACAAGGTTGCGTCTCGGTCGTGAGGGATATTACTGAAAAAAAGATCGCCGAGCGTGAACAGGAAAAAAACGAAGATCGCTTGCGGCGCAGTGTCAAGATATTCCAGCACAGGAGCAGTTCGGTACAGGAGTTTCTGGATTTCGCCCTTGAAGAAGCGATACAGATGACCTCGAGCAAGCTAGGGTATATCTATCATTATGATGAAGCCAGCAGGCAATTCATCCTGAATACCTGGTCAAAAAACGTCATGCCCGAGTGCAGTGTGGAAAATCCGCCCAGAACCTACAAACTGGAAAAAACAGGCTTTTGGGGCGAGGTGGTGCGACAGCGAAAGCCCATGATCGCAAATGACTTTCACGTAAAGGATCCTTTGAAAAAAGGATACCCCAGCGGTCATGTGCAGATACGAAAATTCATGTCCTTCCCTGTTTTCAAGGGGAATACAATAATTGCCGTCGTGGGACTTGGCAATAAGGAGGAGGATTATACCAATTTTGAAGTACTGCAATGCTCTCAGCTCATGGAATCCATTTGGCAGGTCATCGATAGAATAAGTGCGGAAAATGAACTCCAAGCCGTCAACGAGCATTTGGATAAGCTGGTGCAAAAGAGAACGGAGCAGCTCTCCGATGCGATACAAGAAATTGAATCCTTCAGCTATACCGTCTCCCATGACCTTCGCGCGCCAATTCGCAGGATCTCCAGTTTTCACGAGCTAATCCTCAAGGATAATGAGAATAGGTTTTCCGGGCAGAGTGCAGCCTATTTCGAGCGAATCCGGGCGAATATCCTTCATATGAATAATCTCACCGACGACATTCTCAAGCTAACAAAGGTAACTCGGGCGGAGATCAATGCCGAGGATGTGAATCTCAGCGCTATCGCGACCAATTGCATTAAAGACTTGATGAACGACGAGCCGGAGAGAAAGGTTGCGGTGGATATCGAGCCCGGCATTGTCGTCTTTGCTGATAAGGCATTGATGGAACTTGTCATGACCAATCTCATAGGCAATGCATGGAAATACTCTTCGATCCGAGAAAAGACAAAGATAAAGATCGCTCGTTTCGAGGATAAAAAATTAGGAAGCGGAATTTCAATAAAGGACAACGGTATCGGCTTCTGCCCTTCATACAAAGAGAGGATTTTCGAGGCTTTTCAACGTCTTCATAGCGAAAACGAGTACCCGGGTACGGGCATAGGCCTGACGACGGTTGCAAAAATAATCAACCGGCACGGGGGAAGGGTCTGGGCCGATAGCGTCGAAGACAAAGGCTCAACCTTCTTCTTTACCCTTCCCTATAAGCCGGATTTGAAGGTTTAGTCTTCTTCGCCGGGCTTTTGGGCGTTCTTTTTTTCCGAAAGCCTCGCGAAGAGTCCCTTCCCAAGGCTAGGCTGGACACGCTCATCGGGTTCTTGGTTTCTTGCCTTGCCCGCAGCTTTCTTTCGCGGCTCCGGTTTCGATCTGGACCCAGGCATGGCTCCAGCCCCATCCTTGGCCTCTGTTTCGGTTTCGGCCCTAGGATTTGCCGGCGACTCCAGCGAAAACTGAGCAAAGAGATCCCGTTCCGCCGACTCCGGCCATTCCTGCGGTGCCGCTTCCGGGACACTTGGCTGCAGCTTGGGAGTCTGGGGCTTGGAATTCTGCGGCCTTGTTCGTTTGGGAGCAGGCCGGACGACCAGCAGCTCAGGCTCTGCCTTTGACGCAGGAGCTTCGTTCACAATGCTTCGGACAGCGCCAAGCAGCTGTGCGCTCAAGACTTCCCGGGGCGCCAGGCGGACTCCGCCCGCTTTTAGCCCTTTTTCGGGGAAGTTCTTGGACCTGAAGCTCTCCTCGACCTTGCGCATTCGGCCCTTCACAAGGTACTTGAGGTTGAACTCGAAATCGGGCTCGGTGCTGAAAATTAAAAGCTCGCCCCCCTGAGGCACCAGGGAATAGTCTCGGTTCAAAATCCAGGATTCGATCCTGCAGCGTTTTATGTGGGGGTATCCGGTCTTGGCGGCCCTGTAGACTATGGTGAGGAGCTTGGCCTGAACTATCTCCTTCTCGGCGATGGTTGCCCATTGCAGTCCCTTGTCCACAAAAAGCTTGTCGGGAACAGGCTGTACCGAATACATCCCGTCCCTTCTTACAATAAGAATCCTGTCGAAGGACGAAACCTCCATCAGCTTTTCTCCGGAAGAAACCGCGGTGCCCAGGTAGCCCGACTGCTCGTCATAGCGCAGGGCTATGTCTTTGCGGGCGGCTTCCTTGGCCTCGATCCTGGAGAAGCTGGTGATCTTGGTCCTGCGGGGCCAGGCTGACTCCAGCCGCTTGGCCATGGACTTTAAGAAGTCGATGGCGTAGTTCACCAGATGGGCCAGATGGAACTCCACCTCCGCTAGCCGGCCTGCGATCCGCTTGAGCTCATCCTTGGCTTTTTCGATATCGTACAGCGAGATGCGGCGGATCGGAATTTTCAGGAGGCGCTCGATATCCTCCTGGGTCACCGGGCGCCCTATCTCCTTGTCGTAGGGCAGCAGGCCTTCCCTTACCGCCCTGAAGATCGCTTCCGGAGTCTTCTGTGTTTCGATCTTCTTGTATACCCGCTCCTCTATGAAGATACGCTCCAGGGTGCGGGCGTGGATTTCATCCAGCAGTTCGCCTTTTTCTATCTCCAGCTCCCTACGCAGGATGTTCACCAGGGCGGCGCTGTGATGGCGGACTATCTCGGCTCCGCTGGTCACCACGGGCTTGCGGTCCTTGATCACCAGACAGTTGACCGAAATGCTCTGCTCGCACTCGGTGAAGGCGTAGAGGGCGTCGATGACCTCCTGGGTGTAGACGCCCCGCTGAAGCCGGATTTCGATCTCCACCTTGTCGGTGGTGTAATCCGAGATCGAGGCAATCTTGAGCTGCCCCGAGCGGGCTGCGTTTTCCACGCTGGCGATCAGGCTCTCGGTGGTGGTTGAAAAAGGAATCTCCCTGATGACGATCTTCTTGGGATCCGAGGTGTCCAGGCTTGCCCTCACAAGCACCTTTCCGTTCCCGTCCCGGTATTCCGACAGGTCCACCGAACCGCCGGTGAGAAAATCGGGAAAGACCTCGAACTTTTTGCCCTGGAGGCAGGCAATCTCGGCCCTGATCACCTCCACGGGATTGTGGGGCAGAATCTTCGTACTCATGCCCACGGCGATGCCCTCGGTGCCGGTGAGAAGGATCACCGGAAGCTTGGCGGGGAAGAGCAGCGGCTCCTTGTTGCGCCCGTCGTAGGAATCGGCGTAGTCGGTGATCTTGGGATTGTAGAAAACGTCCTTGGCGAAGCTTGAGGCCTTGCACTCGATATACCGGGCGGCGGAGGCTTCGTCCCCGGTAAAGATGTTGCCGAAGTTTCCCTGCTTGTCCACGAAGAGTTCTTTATTGGCCAGGACGACCAAGGCTGAACCTATGGACTGGTCGCCATGAGGGTGGTACTTCATGGTGTTGCCGATGATGTTGGCCACCTTGTGAAACTTGCCGTCGTCCATCTCGAAGAGGGAATGCAGAATGCGCCGCTGAACAGGCTTCAGGCCGTCTTCCAGGTCCGGGATAGCCCTGTCCTTGATGACGTACGAGGCGTAATAGAGGAAATTATCGTTGAAGAGTTTTTTTACGTAAGCCATTATCCTCTCCTAGAGCTCCGCCACCAGGTTCTGCATTATGAACTCCCGGCGTTCCGGGGTATTCTTCCCCATAAAAAATCCTAACAGCTCTGGAATTCCCGAAAGAGTCTGAATATCCACCTTTACGATGCGCATATCGAGGCTGATAAAACGGCCGAACTCCTGGGGACTGATCTCTCCCAGGCCCTTGAACCGTGTCACCTCCGAAGAAGCCCCTAAGGACCGTACCGCCTCGTCCCGTTCCCGGACATTGTAGCAGTACCGGGTTTCTTTCTTTGTCCGCACCCTGAACAACGGTGTTTCCAGGATATACACCCGTCCTTGGGTGACCAGTTCCTCAAAATAGGTAAGAAAAAAGGTCAGAAGAAGGTTTCTGATGTGAAAGCCGTCGTAGTCGGCGTCGGTGGCGATAATAATCTTGGAATAGCGTAGGTTTTCCACCTCGTTCTCTATCCCCAGGGCCATCATGAGATTGTATAACTCCTCGTTCTTGTAAATGGCGCTCTGGCGCTTGCCATACATGTTCTCAACCTTGCCCCGGAGCGAAAAAATCGCCTGAGTGTTCACATCCCGGGAGGAAACCATGGAACCGGCGGCGGACTGGCCCTCGGTGAGGAAGACCATGGAAAGCTCCCCCTTGGGACCGTCGCCTAAGTGGAACTTGCAGTCCCGGAGATTGGGAATCTTGAGTTCGATCTTCCGGGCCGCTTCCTTGGCTTCTTTTTTTACCACATTGAGTTCGGTGCGCAGCTTTTCGCTGGCGACGATTTTCTCTTGAAGCTTTTTAGCCTCAGCGGGGTTTTTACGCAGGAAATCGTCTACCCCCCGCTTCACCTCCTGGAGGATCCAGGGGCGGATTTCCGCGTTGCCCAGCTTGTTCTTGGTCTGGCTTTCGAAAAGGGGGTTCTGCAGCTTGATTGCCACCGCTGCGGCCACGCCTTCCCGCACGTCTTCGCTTTTCCAGGAGGCCTGGAAATATTCGTTGACGGCCTTGTAGAAGCCCTCCCGGAAGGCCGAAAGATGGGTGCCTCCGTCGGAGGTAAACTGACCGTTCACAAAGGAAAAGTGTTCTTCGCCGTAGTTGTTGGTATGGGTGAAGGCGAATTCTATGCGATCGCCCCGATACCAGCCCAGGTCGTAGAGGGCTACCTCCCCCACCTCGGAGGAAAGAAGATCCATGAGCCCGTTGTCAGCCTTGTATTCGGTGCCGTTGAGCACGATGCTGAGTCCGGAATTGAGGCAGGCGTAGGCCCACATCCTTTTTTCCAGAAACTCCATGTTGTATTCGTATTCGGGAAATATCTCAGGGTCTGGGGTGAATTCCACCAAAAGACCGTTTTTCTCCCGACCGGCCGAATCCTCTCTGGAGTTTTTAAGCTTGCCCCGCTCGAAGCTGGCTTCAAAAAGCCGGCCATCCCTGTAGGATACGACCCTGAAGCTCGCGGAAAGGGCGTTTACCGCCTTGGTGCCCACCCCGTTCAAGCCAACGGAGAACTGGAACACCTCATCGTTGTACTTGGCTCCGGTGTTGATGGTGGAGACGCAGTCAACAACCTTGCCCAGGGGGATCCCCCGGCCGTAGTCCCTGATCCTGACCGAGCCGTCTTTTACCGTTACTATAATTTTATTGCCCGCTCCCATAATGAACTCGTCCACCGAGTTGTCGATCACTTCCTTGGCCAGG
This sequence comes from Spirochaetia bacterium, assembly GCA_034003305.1. Taxonomy (GTDB): domain Bacteria; phylum Spirochaetota; class Spirochaetia; order Treponematales; family Rectinemataceae; genus UBA2256. The sequence goes on from JAVEYV010000034.1 coordinate 9,935, forward strand.
ATGTAGATGCCGTCGTCGGGGTTGGAGCCGTCGCCCAGCCGCCCGATGTACATGCCCGTCCTGAGGCGGATGTGCTCCAAGGAGGAGAGGGTCTTTATCTTGGATTCATCGTAATTAGTTTTGCCTGAACGTTGAGGTTTTTTCACGGATTCATCCTAGCACAAAGGGCTAGACTCTGTCGCCCGGCTTAAAGCAAAGGGAACCGCTCACATAGTGCAGGCGCTCTTTCCACCAATCCTCGCAAGCCTTTGCCTTGAGGGCTTTTCCGAAGACTACTCCCGAAGTGCCCTGGACGATCGTCTTGGAAACAGAGCATTCCACCCAGGCAACAGGCGCCAGGTCGTAGCGGCCTTCAGCGCCCTTGGTGCAGACAAACACCAGGCCTCCGGCGTTCTGCAGCGAGTAGGGGTCTTTCAGGGATACATCGTTATAACTCTGTATATTATGACTCATTGCCAATCTCCTTATTCCTTCAGAGTATCGGCAGCTTTTTCGGCTCTGATCGTCTCCAGATTCACATCTTCAGGACAGAGCGAGCCTTGTATCCAGAATCTCCAGCACAAGCTCCCAAAGACTCGAACAGTCCGAAGGTTTTGTGGCATATCCCGAACCCGAGGTCCTCTGTCTGAGCACTATGCTGCCATAGTCCCCCTCGCCCCCCGCTTCCACCTCATAGCCCCGGGGAGCGATCCGCTCGAGCTTCGAATAGGAGCCTCCCCTTCCCTTGGTGAGAAACACCGCATACAGGTAGGGCACCTCTCCGGAAGGCCCCTTGTTCACCGCCGCCTGGAATTGCACCCCGACAAAATCGTCGGCCTTGCGGGCCGGTTCCAGAAGGAGCCTCATGTCCTCAGGCACATCCAGACCTTCCGCATCCTTGTCAAAACGCAGGTACGGGGTGAGAACCAGGCCCTTGGGCAGTTCTTGTCCCAAAATAGCCTGGAAACAGGGCATCTTGAGGGAGAGGAGCTTGGGGACAAAGGCCTTGAGCCTTCCGAAATAGATGCCGGGCACGAAGAAAAGGGCTGCGTCGGCCACGAGGATAGCCGTGAAGGGTTGGAGGAACATCAGTAAAAAGACAAGGAAGCCAGTGGCTATGGGAAAAAGGATCCTGCCGGCAGTGCCCAGGGCTGTGGAGGTCATGAGCTTTTTCGATTGTCTGAGCGTATCGGCCAGACGATCGATCTCGCCCATGGAGACGGGTCTCCATTCCTCCAAGCCCTTGTCCGAAGGCTTGTTGCTGATCGGCTTCAAGCCCAGGGGTATCCATCCGGCGAGGATGAGCAGAAAACCAGGGATAATTCCCCAGGGAAAGAGAAACTGCAGCAGGAGCGCGGCGGCATAGAGTCCTGCGCTGAGCACGATCCTCGGCCCGGCGGCTAGAGAAAAACGCTTGAATTCATAGTTCATCTCACACCTCGCATGGGCTTTCTACGCCCTTTCGCTCAGGCTCGGTAGGAGCCGCTGCAGCATCGTTTGCGCCGTTTGCGCCGTTTGCGCCGGATTTGGCGTCGGTACGGGCGGCACTGGCGGCAGCGAATCCAGTTTTGTCGCCCCCCTTGCCTGCCAAAGCACCGGCCCATCCCGAGCGCTCCAGTTCCCCATAGCCTGCGTAGTCCCAGTATAGGGGACAGGCGGCCTGACAGGCGGTAAAGGAAGTACAGCTTCGGCAGGCTACGGGGGCATAGCGTTTTTGCTTGAAATGTCCGGCCCTGGCGGAAAACCATACCGCCTCGAAATCCTGGGTTAGTAGATTGCCCAGACTCTCGGCGTAGGAGGAGCAGGGCAGCACATCGCCCGAGGGGTTAACGTGAATCAGACCGTCGGCGGCGGCGCAGCTTTTATTGCCTAAGCCTCTGGCGATGGGGTTGTAGATGCAGAGCGGCGTGGGCGAATACCAGTAGAAAATCCTGCCCGCCGCGGTCGCGGCCTTGCGCATGGAATCCACAAAAGCCCCGGCCTCCGAATAGGGCACCAACAGTTCGGCAGCCTTTTCGATTCTCGCCGCAGGAATATAGAGATTCATTGAAAAGCGTTCCACTCCCAGCGAGGCCAGGAAGGCCGGCATGCCGTAGAGGCTCTCCCTGTTAAGCGTGGTGAGGGTGGAGTTGGTCTGAACCCTGATTCCCGCCTCCTGAAGTGCCCTGATGCCGCTTAAAGTTCTCCTGTAAGCACTCTTGGCTCCGCAGAGCCTGTCGTGCATCTCCTCATCGGGACTCTCCAGACTTATCTGGGCAGTGCTAAGACCTGCGCGTCGCAAGGCCCTGGCCCGTTCCGGGCTTATGAGTGTACCGTTGCTGATCAGATTAACCCGCAGGCCCCTGCCGCCCGCGTACTCGATCAGATGCTCCAGGTCTTCGCGCAGGAGCGGCTCGCCTCCGGTAAAGGAGAAAAAGGGAATCTTGGCCTTCTGGGTAAAAATGTCGATGATCCGCTCCACCTCGTGGGTGGACATCTCTTTTGCGTCAGCACTCTGCTGCGCTGCGGAACTTTGGCTGGCGGCAGGGTTTGGGCTGCCGGCATGACCGGCCGTAGGGCCGGAGTTGCTGGCTAGACCGGCCGCAGGGCCGGGTTCGCGGGCTCCTGAAACGACGTGGCCCGGCCCGCAGGAGCCCGGGGAGCAGGCGCCTGTGGAGCCGCAGCCCGCATAGCAGAACTGGCAGGCGTTATTGCAGCGATAGGTCAGGGCTATTTCGCCCAGAATGGGCAAGCGGCTGAAGTTAAAATCGTAGGCAAGCGTTTCGGTGGGCACTTCCCTGCCCTCGCAGAGCGCCTTGATATCTAGGAAAAAGCGCTCCACCTCCTTGAGCTTTTTCTCATCCATGCCGGGCAGGAGCTCCAGCTTCAGCCCCCTGTCCAGGGCCTCCAGAAGGGCGAGCCCGGT
>JAVEYV010000035.1:0-12608 GCA_034003305.1 Spirochaetia bacterium
AGGGGAAGGTCGCGGGCGGCGGCCGCTTGGGCGGCGCTCAGGGCGGCGAGGCATTGGTCTAATTGGTTTTTTTGGCGGGAACTGGCGAGGCGCAGGGATTCTTTTTGGGAGGCGGCGCCGCCGCCCGCGACCGCGGCAAGCTTGTTTGCAACCGCGGTTTCGAGTTCAGGCAAACCCGTTCCTGTCTTAGCGCTCAACCCGTGCCAGCCCGCGGGAGGCTCGGGACACTCGTCCAGGTCTATCTTGTTCCACAATTTGATAGCTTCTGGATAGCGCTCAAGGAATGTTTTGTCCTCTTCGGAAAGGCCCTTTCTGCCATCGGCCATATACAGGACGATATCGGCCCGGGCGCTGAGCTCCATGCTGCGTCTGACCCCTTCGGCTTCGACGTCTCCCAGGGCCTGACGGAGTCCAGCGGTGTCTACCAGGCGCAGGGCATAGCCGGAGAGTTCGACCCAGACTTCCAGCCAGTCCCTGGTGGTGCCCGGCTCGGAGCTTACAATGGCCCGCTCCTCTCGTAAAATCAGGTTGAAAAGCCTGGACTTGCCGGCATTAGGCCGGCCGGCGACCACGACAAGAGCTCCCTCCTGCCGTAGTTTTCCGGCGATGTAGCCTTCGGCCATGCGCTGCACCCTGTCCTGGCAGCTTTGCAGACGGGCTGTAAGGCTGTTCTCTGTTCCCAGATCCTCTCCTTCGGTCTCATCGGCGGGATAATCCAGTCTCGCTTCCAACTCGGCCAGGAGGTCCAGCAGATCATCGCGCAGGTCCTTGTAGGCTTTGGAAAGCGTTCCGCTGAGCCTATCGAGGGCATCCTGCCTGGCTGCCTCGCAGTTGGCGCTGGCCAGTTCGTTGATCGCTTCGGCCTTGACCAGGTCGGTTTTGCCGTTGATAAAGGCCCTAAAACTAAATTCGCCAGGCAGGGCCGGCGAAAAGCCTTGCTGTTCCAGAACGGCCAAGGCTCGAGCGACCACGGCGCTGGAACCATGGCAGTAAAATTCCACCGAGTCCTCGCCGGTAAAGGAACGGGGCGCTCTGAAGACCGCGGCGAGCGCCTCATCGATGCGCTCGCCGCTGCCTGAATCTTCGAGCCAGCCGTGGACCATGCTGTAGCCAGGGGCCGAAGCGAGGGCCTCGCCGGAAGAAAAGCAGCGAGCGCAGAGCTCGATTGTTCCCGGGCCGGAGCAACGGATAACCGCGAGGGCCGAGCGGCCCGGGGCCGTGGCAAGAGCGGCGATAGGCCGCTTACTGTCCATATAGCTTCTTGTCATTTGGAATTGGAACGATAGCGAGAAAGCCGCGGCGCATCAAGACCGGCGCAAGGCCTACATTGTCTTCCAGTAACGGTAGAATCTGCGCTCTACATCGTCAAGGCTGAGGAGAGGATAGTACTTATACCCCCCCGGGCTTGCAAACATAAAGCCGTCACGCAGATGCTTGTAGGATATACGATCCACCGGGCAGTCCAGGGATATCCCTTTTACCTGTTTGCCGGGGGTTTGCTTTACTTCAAGTATGGCATTTCTGAGCCGGGCGGGATGAATCCCTGGAACATAGCAGCGGATCAGGGGATTTTCCTCGTACTCTTTTAAAAATTCCTCGGTAGAGAATTCCAGTTCTGAGAAAAAGCTTTTCGGGGCTCCCTTGGAGTTCTCGGGATTTGCGATGTAGCTTCCAAAGTCTTTAAAATTGTACCTCGTCAGCACGATGAACTTGACCGGGTTTATTTCCAGCATGATCCGGAACTCTTCATGATCCTTATTCGGATCGTATTCGGCGCTTTCCAGCTCGACATAATCGCCGACCGAATTGCCCAAGTAGAGTTTTCCCAGAGCGGCGAAATCCATGTGTTCCAAGGTTCTGTAGCTCTTGATGAACTTTGTCGCCTTTGGTCTGCCATCCTCATGGGGAATCAGCTCTGAATAGGCCTTGTCGATATCGAAATATTCATGCCTGAAATCGGGATCCACCTCGACGAATATCAGCCTACCCTCGAAATAGCGGGTAGACCCCTGCACATAGTGGCGCAGGAACTGCTCGGGTCCCAGCTGGGACGCGATAAGGGAATGATTCGGATGCAGAATCAGATAAAGATGTCGTTCGTCCCTCATGATTACCTCCAGGTAGAGCGGAGAAGCGGCGCTATTACCAGCGCTATGATCGCCATAAGTTTGATGAGAATATTGAGTGAGGGACCGGCGGTATCTTTAAAAGGATCGCCCACCGTGTCGCCAACCACCGCGGCTCTGTGGGCTGCCGAACCCTTGCCCTCGATTTTTCTGGATTCGATGAATTTCTTGGCGTTATCCCAGGCGCCGCCGGAATTGGACATGAAAATCGCTAAAAGTACTCCAGTGACGGTGGAGCCGGCTAAAAGCCCTGCCAGAAGCCCAGGGCCTCCCAGGAAACCGGCGGCTACGGGTGCGAGTATGGCCAGGATGCCGGGTATTATCATGCTTTTAAGCGCGGATTTGGTGGAGATATCGACACAGCGCCGGTAATCGGGGACCTCGGTTCCCTTGAGGATTCCCGGCGAGGCGTGGAACTGTCTGCGAACCTCTTCGATCATGACAAAGGCCGCTGATCCTATGGAATCCATAGCGATAGCCGAGAAGAGGAAGGGTATCATGCCTCCTATGAACAATCCAATCAATACCGGCGGATTTGTCACCGTTATCAGCGAAGGATCGATTCCTGCCGCCTTTACAAAGGCGACAAAAAGGGTGAGGGCGGTGAGTGCCGCAGAGCCTATCGCAAAGCCTTTGCCGATGGCTGCGGTGGTATTGCCCACGGCGTCCAGGGAATCGGTTATATCCCTGGTTTCAGGAGGCAGCTCGGCCATCACCGCCAGGCCTCCGGCATTGTCGGCGATGGGGCCGTAGGCATCCACCGAAAGCTGTATTCCCAAGGTGAGGAGCATGCCTAATCCGGCCATGCCTATGCCATAGAGCCCCGAAAGGCTGAAGCTTCCCGCGATGGCTGCCCCGATTATAAGGATTGGGGGAAGGGTAGACATCATGCCGACGCCCAGACCGGAGATAATGGTGGTTGCCGAGCCGGTGCCGCAGGCATTGACGATGCGTCTGACCGGGGGAGTATCGGTGCCGGTGAAAAATTCGGTTATAACACCGATAAGGGTGCCCGCAGCAAGCCCTACCACAGAAGAAAGCGCCACCCCCAGCCAGGTGAAGGCTGAACCGTCGGCACCCCCAAAGCGGTTGCCGCCGAGGACAAAATAAGCGCTGGGGAAGATAAGAGCGACCGCAAGACCTGCGGCGCCGAAGGTTCCCGCGTTAAGCGCCTTCTGAGGGGAGGCTCCCGGCTTCATGCGAACAAAAAGCGTTCCCATCAGGGAGGCGAGAACGCCGATAGCCGCGGCGAAGAGCGGGAAAAAGGCCAACCGGATTCTCATGTCCGCGCTCGCAGCAACTCCGATGCCCAGGACAGCGCAGCCGATAATGGATCCGGCGTAGGATTCGAAGAGGTCGGCGCCCATGCCGGCCACGTCGCCCACATTGTCGCCCACATTGTCGGCGATAACCGCCGGGTTCCTGTGATCGTCCTCGGGAATGCCGGCTTCGACCTTGCCGACCAGGTCGGCGCCCACATCGGCCGCCTTCGTATAGATGCCGCCCCCGACCCTGGCGAAAAGCGCAATCGTGGAAGCTCCCAAGGAGAACCCTGAGAGGACGGGAAAAGCGTCCTGGGCGAGGGATTGCACATCGCTGCCTGCCATGAGGCTCATGGCGGCGAGCACTAAGGATATGCCGAGCAGGGCAAGACCGACTACCGTCATACCCATGACAGAACCGCCCGAGAAGGCTACGGCCAGAGCCGGTCCCATACCCTTTGTAGCCGCCTGAGCGGTTCGGGCGTTAGCCTTTGTGGCGACGGACATGCCAAACCATCCGGCGAGGGCCGAACAGAGCGCTCCCAGCGCGAAGGCGGCGGCCTGAAGCCGCAGGAACCCGGTATTGAATACCGCAAGGAGGATAATGATTATCGGAGCGATGTAGGCAATTACCCTATACTCTCTGGAAAGGAAGGCCCGCGCTCCTTCGGCGATGTAGCCTGATATTTGAACAAGGTGAGAGGATTCCACCTGCATCGAGCTTATAGCGCGAGCTTTACCGATGGAATAGATTAACGCCAGAATAGCTGCCGCCACCGCGGCGCCAATGTACAGACCGAGCCCCATAATACCTCCTGCTGAGTTCTTTGCTGTAAAGGGACGATAAGAGTATACGGTGGAGAATAAAATGCCGCAAGTAAAATTTCTATATCTAAGCCCGCGGACAGTATCCTGGGAATTTTTGCATATTTATGCACTCACCCCCGTTGACAGTCGCGCCGCTTTGTACTTTTATTGTTCTATTCTACTCTGGGAGGAGCCCATGAGACCCTCGCTTCCATACTGCCTTCCAACCGCCCCAAGCTTCGGGGCAGAGGAACGACTGAGCCTAGTCCTCCTCCGTGTTCGTAGATAAGGCGAAGACCGCCACAATCCACAAATCCCATACATTATATATGTCTTCGCGTAAGCGAGGACCTCAGATCCCCGGGGGGGCCGGTCTGCGGATAGCCGCGGCCTCTCTGTATTTCCAGGAGGAATAACAATGCTGGATATTGGAATTCTGGGCGCCTCGGGATATGCCGGCGCCGAGCTTGTCCGGATATTGCTGGGCCATCCCGAACCAAAACGCCTGCACCTTTCTTCGGTGAGCTTCGAAGGCAAAAAGCTGGAGTCCGTTTACCCCTCTTTCGCCTCGGCGCCGGTTGGCCAAGGGAATTTAAGCCTCGAATCGGCGGATGCCGTGATCGAGAAGTCTTCAATTATCTTTTCCTGCCTCCCCCACGGACATGCGGAGGCTGCGGCAATACGCGCGCTGGCTAAGGGGGGGCTGTTTATCGACATCTCCGCCGATTTTCGCTTCGGCGAGGATCAGGAGAGTTACTCGGCCTGGTATGGGAAGAGCTATGGAGACCCACAGCTCTATGCGCAGGCGGTGTACGGGCTGCCGGAGTTCAATCGGGCCGCGATACGGAAAGCACGGCTCATCGCTAATCCAGGCTGCTACCCGACCTCAGCCGAATTGGGGCTCTACCCCGCCCTGTCCAAGGGATTGGCCGATACCGACAGTATTATCATCGACTCCGCCTCGGGGGTTACCGGCGCCGGCAGGGAACCTACCCAGAGCAGCCATTATCCGGAATGCAGCGACTCGATTGCACCCTACAAGGTGGGAGCCCACAGACACCAGCCCGAGATAGACCGCTACCTCTCCCAGATGGCAGGAAAGCCCGTCTCGTCGGTTTTCACGCCCCATCTGGCGCCCATGAACAGGGGTATCGTAAGTACAATCTATTTCACATTGACAGAGAGCATGGATGCAAAGAGCCTCCAGGAACTGTATAGTTCTTTCTATGCGAGAGAATTCTTTGTGCGCGTTTTATCCCTGGGCTCAACGGCTTCCAGCAGGAATGTACGGTTTTCCAACTTCTGCGACATCTCGCTCCACCTCTCATCCAATGGGAAAACGGCCATCGTCGTATCGACTATCGACAATATGGTCAAGGGCGCGGCTGGTCAGGCTGTGCAAAACATGAATCTCGCCCTCGGATTCGAAGAGACCGCGGGCCTCGCAATGCTTCCCCCGGCGTTCTGAGCCGGGAGCACAAAATCCTGGGGCGCCTTTTTAAGACGCCGCAAGGGAGGGACGTAAATGGTACAAATTCGCGGAGGAGTAACCGCGCCGAAAGGATTTACCGCATCGGGCATTCATGTGGGGATGCGGAAAAATAGAGAAAAGAAGGACCTTGCCCTGGTTTGGTCGGAAAAGCCCTGCAGCGCCGCTGCTGTCTATACGACGAATCAGGTGAAGGGACAGCCCCTGATCGTGACCAGCGAGCACCTCGCCGACGGCAAGGCCCAGGCGATTATCGTCAATGCCGGCAACGCCAACACCTGTACCGGAGAAGCCGGTATCGCCGCGGCCCGACGCATGGCCGCCCTGGTTTCCCAGTGGATGAAAATTCCTGCCGCCGATGTGGTTGTCGCCTCCACCGGAGTGATCGGGCAGCAGCTAGATGTGAGCAAAATCGAGGCTGGGATGGACCAACTGGTGGCCGGCCTTTCCCGGACCGGCAACATCGACGCCCGGGAAGCCATAATGACCACCGACACGGTAAAAAAGGAAGTGGCGGTCCAGTTCGAACTCAACGGCACCTTGGTCAAGATAGGGGCAATGGCCAAGGGTTCGGGAATGATCCACCCCAATATGGCCACGATGCTCTCCTTTATCACCACCGACTGCGCCATAAGCCCAGCCATGCTCCAGAAGGCTCTTTCCGACTCGGTGGAAAAAACCTACAACAGAGTAAGCGTCGACGGGGACACATCCACCAATGACATGGTGGTAGTCCTGGCAAACGGTCTTGCAGGCAATGCGGCCATCGAGACCGAGGGCTCCGAGTACAGGACTTTTTATGAGGCGCTTACCTGGCTGAACACCAATCTGGCCCGGATGATCGCCAAAGACGGCGAAGGGGCTACCAAACTCATCGAATGCACCGTAGAAGGGGCTTCCGACGAAGCGAAGGCTGTGGAGCTGGCCAAGGGCGTTATTTGCTCCAGCCTGGTAAAGACCGCGGTGTTCGGCGCCGATGCCAATTGGGGCAGAATTCTATGCGCCCTGGGCTACACAAGAAAGGATTTCGATCCTGCCAAGGTGGATGTAGCCTTCGAAAGCGCCTCGGGCTATATCGAGGTCTGCAAAAACGGCGCGCCCCTGCCCTTTAACGAGGAAAAAGCCAAGAAAATACTGAGCTATCAGGAAGTGACGATCTATGTGACCCTCAACGAGGGCGAAGCCCAGGCGACCGCCTGGGGCTGTGATCTCACCTACGAGTACGTGAGAATTAACGGCGATTACCGCACCTGATCGCCATCGCAGGGGGCGCTGAACGCCCCGAAGGAGACTCCAGTATGATAAGCGACAATATTCTGGCCGATATCCTGCTCCAGGCTATGCCCTATATTAAAAAATTCGCCGGAAAGATCCTCGTGGTAAAGTACGGCGGGGCCGCCATGATCAACGAGGGAGTCCGCGCCGCGGTGCTCCAGGATCTGATACTCATGCAGCAGGTGGGCATTAAGCCCGTTCTGGTCCACGGGGGCGGCCCCGAGATTGACCGGATGCTTAAAAAACTGGGCAAGGAAAGGGTTTTCGTGGACGGACTGCGCTACACCGACGACGAAACCATTGAGGTAGTGCAGATGGTCCTGGCAGGCAAGGTGAACAAGGACCTGGTCGCCCATATCCAGCGCCAGGGAGGGCTTGCCCTGGGCCTTTGCGGCGGCGACGGCGGACTCTTTTCGGCTGTCCGTCTGCAAAAGGACGGAAAAGATCTGGGCATGGTGGGAGAGATAAGCTCGGTCCGGCCCGAGGTGGTGAAACATGCCCTGGATTCGGGCTTTATTCCCGTCGTTTCCACCATAGGGCTGCGCGAGGACGACGAATCCGGCTATTACAACATCAATGCCGACACGGCTGCCGCCGAACTGGCCGGAGCCCTCGGCGCGGAGAAGCTCATCCTCCTTACCGATGTCCCGGGCATATTGAAGGACGTTTCGGATGTGGCTACCCTGATATCGGAGATAAAGCGGGAGAACGTTCCCGGCATTATCAAGAAGGGCCTCGTCTCGGGAGGCATGATTCCAAAAGTCGAGTGCTGCGTGAAGGCCCTTACACTGGGCGTAGTCAGCACCCATATTCTCGACGGCCGGTCGCCCCACTCTCTGCTTGTGGAAATTTTCAGCGACCGGGGCAAGGGGACGATGATTGTATGAACGATAAATTTATGAATACCTACAAGAGGACGGGCCTCATTCTGGAAAAAGGAAAGGGCGCCACCCTCTGGGACAAGAGCGGCAAGGAATATATCGATTTTACCGCCGGTATCGGCGTCAACTCCCTGGGCCACGGAAATCCCGCACTGATCAAAGCGATCGCCGACCAGGCCGCAGCCCTCATTCACTGCTCCAACTACTTTCTCACCGACATTTCCATCAGGCTGACCGAAGAGCTCTGCAAGGCCGCCGGATTCGACAGCGCCTTTTTCTGCAACTCCGGGGCGGAGGCCAACGAAGGGCTGGTCAAGATCGCCCGAAAATACGGTTCGGACAAAGATCCCGACAAGAACAAGGTGGTCACCCTCATACACTCCTTCCACGGAAGGACCATAACCATGGTTACCGCCACCGGGCAGGACAAATTCCACAAATTTTTCGGACCCTTCACCCCCGGCTTCAGCTATGTGCCGGCCAACGACATCGCGGCCCTGGATAAGGCCTTGGACGACAAGACCTGCGTCTTTCTCTTCGAACCAATCCAGGGAGAGGGAGGGGTGCTGCCCCTGGATTCCGCCTATCTGCAGCAGGCCCAAAAGCTCTGCAGGGAGCGGGACATTCTCTTTGCCGCCGACGAAGTCCAGACCGGCGTGGGCAGGACGGGAGCCTTTCTCGCCTGTATGAAGATGGGCCTCGAACCCGACCTGGTAAGCCTCGCCAAGGGTCTGGCAGGCGGGGTGCCTATAGGCGCTATTCTGGCCAGAGGGGCTTGCGCCGATACGCTCCAGCCCGGGGATCACGGCACGACCTTTGGGGGCAATCCTCTGGCGGCCGCCGCTGCCCATGCCGTGCTGGGCCAGATAAACAAGCCATCATTCTACGCCGAGGTGGAGCGCAAGGGAGAAAAAATCCGCAGCGCCATAGCTTCCTGGAAGAATCCGCTGGTCAGGCAGGTTCGCGGGATGGGGCTGATGATCGGCGCCGCGGTCGGCATTCCTCCGGGGAATGTTGTGAGCGCCTGCAGGGACCGGGGACTTTTAGTCCTTACCGCCGGAGATGACACGGTGCGCCTGCTTCCCCCTCTGGTGATCAGCGACAAAGAGATCGATCGGGGCCTGGCCGCCCTGAAGGACGCCCTCGGTTCGCTGAAGGCATAAGCATGGGCATCGGAAAGGACGTATATCGCCAGCGCAGGGACAAGCTTGCCGCAGTAATGCGTCAGCAGGGAATCGCCGCTGCCCGCTTCGAAGACTTCGAGCATATGCGCAGCCCCTCGCTTCGCTATCTTTGCGGTCATCCGGGCGATGCCTTCCTTGTGGTCGACGCCGGCGGTACCAGCATTCTAGTGGCCTGGGATCGTGTCATGGCGGACAAAATGGCCTATGTCGATAGGGTATTTTCCTACACCGATTTCGGCCGCAACTCCGAAATCGCCCTGCGCCGCGTCCTGGAAGAGCTGGGAATCCCCAGGGGAGCAAACGTCGAGTTGCCCTCCGCCACAGCCTACCCGCGCTACGTCGACCATGTAGCGGCCTTGGATGAGTGGGACCTCCTCTGCCGGAACGGCGGGATGGACGATGTCGTGGTATCCATGCGTTCCGTTAAGGATTCCGGAGAGCTGGAAATCTACGAAAAACTCTCGTCGCTCACCAATAACCTCATCGGCGAAATCGAAGAAGAAGTACGACGCGGCAGTCTGGCCACAGAAACGGAGGTCGCCCTCTTCATCGAGCGGGAGGCCCGCCGCGCGGGCGCCGAAGGCACAGGCTTCGATACAATCGCGGCGGGCCCCGAGCGCAGCTTCGGCATTCACGCCTTTCCCAGTTACGGCGCTGGACCTTTCGGCTCGAAGGGCTTTTCCATTCTCGATTTCGGCGTAGTGCTCGAAGGCTATACCAGCGATGTCACCATGAGTTTTGTCCGCGGCCCCCTAAAGCCCCGGCAGGAGCGCATGCTCCAGCTGGTGAGGGAAGCCTACACAAAGTCGGCAGCCGCCTGTGGTCCAGGGGTAGCGGCCCGGCAGCCCGCCCTGGTTGCGGACGAGGTTTTCGCTCAGGCTGGCTTTACCATGCCCCACTCCCTGGGGCACGGTATCGGCCTAGAGGCTCACGAAGCCCCGGGCGTCAATCTGAGGGATGAAAACGACGCGATCCTGGAACCGGGCACTATCATCACCATAGAACCCGGGCTCTACGATCCCGAGCTAGGCGGAATCAGGTGGGAAAACGACATTCTTATCACCGAAGACGGGGCCAGGGTTCTCACCGAATCGAAGATTGTGGAGCTTTGACCAGCGCCTCGGGCTGGGCGCGTTGGGCGCGCTGAGCCCGGAAGAAACGCGGGCCAGTGCCAGTACTTACAGCCGCGCCCGCGGTCAGACCTAATTCTTTTTTTCTTTTTTAGCCGCTGCCTTTTCTCTTTTCGCCTTCGCTTTCGCTTCTTTTTCCGATACTTCCTTTTCGGGATTCGCAAAAGCCAGAAGGGTTTCTGCAGAATAGCTTCTGATACTGGCGTCGACAGCCAGATCCAGGGCAAGGTCACGCAAGGTTTTGCCATCAATACTCTTATCGTTCGCGGTCGCCTCGGAAAGCGCGGTCCCCACAAGAGCGGCCGTTTGCCTTACCGAATACTCCATGCCGCGCCGGAAACGCCCATAGAGCGCCTCAATCTCGGAAGCAGTGCCGATCTTTCCGACGAGAGAACCCATATCCTGGACCGATAGAACCCTTTTCAAGGTAAAAACCGTTAAAAGCAAGGCTATATGTTCCTTGCCGTACTTCTTGCCCTCGGTGCGGGGAACGATTTTGGACTTCGCATAATTATTTATCATAGATGGCGTTATTAGATTTTCACTTTCCGCCATAATAAAAAGTTCGAGTTGTCGCTCCAAGTAGGTGATAACCTGGTCCATATACAGTCCGATATCGGGCAGCTGCGCCCATTCAGCCGGGGCTTTGTGGATGAGCATTGAAAAATAGCTTCCTATGGTTTCGCTGTTTATCGTATCCATGAAAAGAAAGATACCATATGGTTATCAGTACCACAATATATGGCTTTACATACGTTGACGTCTCCAATATCATGTAATATAATATTGATTACCATATTATGTGTTTCACATAACATGAGTCGTGATATCGGAGGCGAGAATGATCCCAAGCAATATTTATCTTTTCGGCGACTCGGTCGCCAGAGGCATTATCCTGAGCGATGAAGGAAGCTATATGCCCATACGGGAGAGTTTTGCCTCCCTGGCCGCCGAGAAGCTCGGCATCACCGTAGTCAACAAGGCCAGGTTCGGCTGCACCATCACAAAAGGCCTGGGCATTCTCCATCGCTTCATATCGGGGGAGCGGGCTCCTGAAACTGCCTTGGATCAAGAGAAAGGAGTAGCCATTCTGGAATTCGGCGGCAACGACTGCGATTTTCTCTGGGATGAAGTCGCCGCAAGGCCTGAAGCCGCTCATGATCCCCTTACTCCCCTCGATACCTTTTACCGCGTATACGGCGAGATGATTGACGCCCTGCGTGCCAAGGGGTTCAAGGCTGCCGTCATGAGCCTGCCACCGCTGGTGGCCGAGCGTTACCTGGCGTGGATTACCCGTAACGGTCTGGACCGTGAAGCCATTCTCCGCTGGCTGGGCGGGGTGGAGAAAATTTTTACCTGGCACGAAGGCTACGACAAGGCTGTCAGGAAGGTAGCCGCAGAAAAGGGTTGCGCGCTTCTGGATATTCGAAAGGACTTTCTGGCGCTGCGGGATTACAGGGAATATATGTGCAATGATGGGATCCATCCCAACAGGGAGGGGCACAGACTCATGGAAGCATCGCTGGAACGATACGCCGCCTTGGCATGATCTGACTGCGGCGATGCGGAATTAAGCCGATTCAGGCCGGCCGCAGGTCTAAGCTAGACGCCACCCGAGTTCTGTACCTGCGCACATGGGCACTGCCCCGTCGATTTCGCCCGGCACCCTCCAGGCTTTACGCAGAAGGCGCAGGCTTCCCTGGGGTGCCGGCAGTCCGTAGAAGATGGCGCCGTTCCCGGCAATAAATGGCCGCAGCGCCTCAAGAACCCCTTCCGATTCGAAAAGGCCCGTCAGGGCGGGAATCACCGTGGGGGATGCATACAGGCCCCCCGGGGCATGGGCGCTTTCCTTGGCCGCCCGGCCGTGGGGAGCCGAATCGCTTCCGAAAAAAAACTTGGGCGACCCGGAAAATACCGCGTTCCTCAGCGCTTTCCGGTCCGCGGCCGACTTGATCACCGGTTTGCAGAACAGGTGGGGATTGAGGCTGCCGCCCATCATGTCGTCGATCGTGAACAAAAGATGGTGGGCTGTGATTGTGGCGGCCAGCCGCTCGGGACCGGCAGCGACAAAATCCACCGCTTCCTTGGTGGAGAGATGCTCGAGCACGATGCGAAGCCTCGGCCAGCGCTCAATGATTTTTTCCAGCGTGACAAGAAAGGCCCCCTCCCGTTCCAGCGAGGGAGCATCGGGATCCTCCCCATGAATGGAAAGCACTATTCCGACTGATTCCATGGCGGAGAGCGCTTCGGATACCATCTCGGGACTCGAAGGACCGTCTGCGGCATTGGTTGTCGCCCCAGCCGGATAATACTTCCCCGCCGCCGCTCCAGCCGCGGCGCAGGCTTCCACCGTCGCAGCATCCATCCCAGCCAGGAGCTTGAAGCTCATAAGGGGGGTAAAATCCGAGGATTCAGGCAGACAGGCGGTAATTTTCTTCCGATAGTCGATCAGCG